>JAHDFX010000266.1 GCA_020627965.1 Saprospiraceae bacterium
TGGGCGAAGCTATTTTTTTTTCAAGGCGCGAAAACCGCACATTCCCGATAGCTATCGGGAGAGCTACGTAAGGCTTTTTGCAACATGAACGTAACGAACCCGTAGGGCAAAGATACAGTGTATCTTTGGTGTAGTGAACCGTTCAGGGTGGGATGCCAAAGAAAAAAAGAGCGAGTCATAGTGTAAATTTATTTCCTCGTCATTCCTTATTGTAATGCGGAATGTGTGGGAATTGTTGTGAGGTACTGGAACAAAACAAGAAAAGCGGAGCAACAAAATATTGCTCCGCTACTCCATGAGAAACTTCCATTCAGTAGTGACTGAATTTTAGTTAGCGTTTGCGTCAGTGATGGTGTAATAGGCTTTTCCATCAATGCTGACTTTTTTCGTGTGAAGGTCCAGTTGGATTCTCATTCCACCACGACTTCTGTCGATGAGATATACTGACCATTCATCACGTGCAGTTTCTTCAAAGCTATTGTACTGCCTGCCGGATGCGTTGAACTCGCCCCATTGCTTAGCACCTGTTTCTTTGAATGAACCTGTCTGTGTTTTGCCTTTGTACTGCACCGTTTTCACATTCATACCATAGGCTTTTCTTGACTTCGTAATCGTGTAAGTAGCCTTTCCGTCAACGCTGATCTTTTTAGTATGCAGGTCGATTTGGATTCTCATACCTCCACGGTTCTTGTCCACCAAATATACCGACCATGCATCACGATGTGTTTCTACAAAGCTATTATACTGTCTGCCGGATGCGTTGAATTCTCCCCATTTTTTCGTACCTGTTTGTCTGAAAGAACCTTTGTTGTTTTCGTAAACGACGTAGGTGACATTTCTTCCATTTACCTGAGTGGGCTTGGTCGTTACGGTTAAGGTATTCGTATTAGTCTTGATCTTTCTGACTTTGGTCAATTTCCATAATTGTCCTGAGTAGTTGCCGGTATTGCCCATGAAAGGCTTGTTTTTTCCATCCGAATACGTATCTAATGATCGTCCTTCTTTCAGGAAAGTATTGGTCATGCGGTAGTAGCCATTACCAGCTGGCGTTAGTTTCCACATTTGCCCGGAGTAGTTACCCGTTTGCCCCATAAAAGGCTGATTCTTTCCATCCGAGTAAGTGTCGAGAGAGCGTCCTTCGCCCAGGAAAGAATTGGTCAGACGGTAATAGCCGTTACCTACCGGAGTAAATTTCCATAATTGTCCTGAGTAGTTGCCTGTTTGCCCCATAAATGGTTCATTATTACCATTAGAATAAGTGTCGAGAGAGCGTCCTTCGCCTAAGAAAGAATTGGTTAGGCGGTAGTAGTAGTCTGTATCAATACCCTGTTCTTGAAGAATGGAGACTCCGCACATGGCATGTATTGTTTGTTGTGCTTGTAGTCCGAGGGTCATTAAGAAACATAGTCCTGTAAGGAACAAAGATTTTAGATTTTTCATGAGAATTTTAATTTTAAGTAATAAGATTATTTGTTAATGATAATTGCGATCGTTATCGCTAAATGACACCACAAAGATGCAGGAGTAAGTGCTAAGAAGGAATCAGAATTTTCAGGCAAAATCTGGCAGAAAAGTGCTGGGAAATCTTTGTTTAAATGAAATGTGAAGCGAGTTGGGAATGGTTTTGAAATTAGGTTGATTGTGCTTTAACGTGTTGTTTTTTAGTGTTTTGTGTTTTTGTGTTGGACTTTAAATAAATATTTATTCCTGAATAGGGTTTTATCCAAAAATCCTGAAAAAGGGCATTTTTTTGGTAAGTTTTAAAGACAAAAAATGTCGATGGTCAGTAGATTGTCGACCATCGACATTTTATATTTTTAAGCTTATTAATCCCTAAATGTAGCTATATTGGTTTGCTTATGTGCCTTGATGCAATTGATAAAATCAGCAGCTTGAGTGGTTTCGCCACAAAACTGGGTGAAGCAATCGCAGAAGCCTTCTTTCAGATAATTTCCATATTGATTCTGGCTAAGCAGACCTTGTATACCACAAATTGTAGAACCACCATCCAAGGAGAACAGGTCTGCTCTGTTCTCAGTGCATATATTGACTGTTTCTCCATCATTGGTTGGATATATAATTTCTGCTAAGCCTATTGTTGCGGCAGGTACTGAAATGAATTGTGAATCATCGACAGGATTGGTGGTGTTATCAGTATTTGATGTTTGTGTGGAGACCTCTTTTTTGCTATTCAGGTTATTCTTTGTCTTCGGGCTACAGCCAGAACTAAAAATTATTGTTGTTAGAATAACTGTGGGTATAAGGATGCTAAGTAATTTGAGTGCTTTCATAATAATTATATTTAAAATATAGTCTAATTGATTTATGTAATAATACGTAAAAAACACATTGTGTGGTAATTTGTTTGTAGTAAATGTGTTTGTTTGATGAAAATTCATTTGAAAATAAAAGGATAAGAGCTGGATTTAAAAATGCATTTTGCTATCTTGTATTCGATGGACTGAATATGAAGCATTACAGATGAGAAACACAAAATTGATCAAAGTCATTGAGAAATTCTCTAAGATCGAACTCAAAAGATTGAGGGAGTTTGTACATTCTCCTTTTTTTCGTGCTAGTAAAACTGAGATAGACTTGTTCGATTTCATTTATAAATATGCCCCTGATTTCAACCACAAAAAATTTACATCAGAACATGCAGCAGCTTATCTTTTTCCTGATAATGCATACGATACAAAGGCATTAATAAAGATACAGTCTCGACTTTTTAAACTTGTCGAGTGGTTTATTTATCAGCAGTATATAAGTGACTATTCACCTAGTATGGAAATGTCATTGATGCAATTTTATGATAATAATGATTTAAGTTCATTGGTAGAGAGTGCTTATAAGAAATTCCAGAAAAAACAACAGGCTTTCCCGCACAGGAATCTTGCTTATTACTATAATCAACTGGTTGTCGAAATGGGCTATGGCGATTTTGTGGCGAGACAGTTAGAGCTGAAAAAAGGAGATGCCCATCATCAGAAAATTTTAGAAATTTTGGATGTGTTTTATTTACGGGAAAAACTCATTCAAATTTGTCAGACACTTAATCGTAAACGAAGTATCAATGTGTCTTATAATATAGCAATGATGGATGAAATACTCGCTTTTTTGCCCGATAGTGAGTACCTTAATATACCTGTCATTAAGATTTGGTACACAGCGCTCTTATTACTCAAATCACCGGATAAAAGCGAATATTATCATCAACTCAAACAGCTATTAACGGAGTATCATGAGCTGATCGACCAAACAGACCAACAGGTTTTGTACATATATCTGGCAAATACAGCAAAGACGGTCTTCAATGAGGAGGCTTACTACAAGGCGGTATGGGATATGTTTTCACAACAATTGAATACCGGAAGTATTTATGTGCAAGGGTATTTGCTTCCAACAGTCTTCAAAAATATAGTTACAGTAGCCTTAAGACTGAATTATCTGGATTGGACAGAAAAATTTCTTGAAAATCATAAAGATAAGATTCCTCCTTCTTACGAGGGACGGGAAGATGTTTATAGCTATTCGTTGGCACAATTGTATTTCAAACAAAAAAAGAACAACGAAGTATTAGATATTCTCAATCAAACGGTTTTTAATGATATGTACACTAAAATGGATATCCGAAGAATGTATCTGAAGGTGTATTATGAAATGGAGTATGCAGGTATGTTTGAGGATATGGTAAACAGCTTCAGGACTTTTTTATCGGAAAATCAGAGTGTTATTCCTGATCTGCATATACAGGCACATCGGGATTTTGTGAATGTTATTTACAATATATATCGTACACTTCGGCGGGATGAAAAACGTATTTCTGCAATAACAGAGCAAATTATAGAAATACGAATTTTGCCTGAAAAAACGTGGTTGTTGGAGAAGTTGGAAGCTTTGAAATAATCGATTTTTTCCAAAACTGCATATATTTTATAATAAAAATAATGAGGCTGTCTTTTGTTTTCAGACAGCCTCATATACTAGAACGTATTTTCAAGCTTCGTATCAACAAAGCAAAGCTACATCCATAATTCCATCTAGTGTTATTTGTATACTAACAATACCATGATCCATTTGTACACTTCCCAGCCAACGCATATTGTATGTTCCCACTTGTAGGGATGAATGATTAGTCATTTCAGTACATAAAGTATTTGGAATGAAACAATCTGTACAATACAGATGAATAGGCTCAAGCCATATTTTAAGTGTATTGCAATCATTACCAACACACTCTGCCTTTAATTTATAGTTGATTAGACTATTATACATAAAGTAATCTGTAGAGTTATACAGTATCGTACAAGTGTTGTCAAATAGAGTTATTCCTTGCTGTAAGTGTTGCTCTATCAGTAAAAAATCATTGATCGTACCGTAATATGGTGTACTGGAAACAGTCATTCTGTTGCAGACAAGTTTTCTACTGTTTTCATCTGTTTCAGATCCAACAATATCACTTTTCATTTCCTGAGCGGCTAATTCATCTAACATTACAGGGTCAAGTTCGTTATCTACACTGCAAGAGGAGATAGAAATAATGGCCATTAAGACCAGAAAAATTAAAATTTTACTTTTCATTTTGTTATAGTTTTATTTTAAATGATTTTATTTTGACTATGCTTTGAAGCGTTGATACAAAAGTATAGGAAGAGCCATAACCTTGCAATTACATTTCGAGGCTATTTCCGTTAAAAAGACCAAGAAATAAAAACAAGAAATTAAAGCATAAATCAATAACAATGAGACAGTTAAGCAGTATTTACCTGCAAGAAAAGCTATAAATTTTCCGTCAAAAATATGATGATATAGAAAGAAAAAGCCCTTTGAAATTTTGTGCAAACTTCAAAGGGCTTGATTTTCTATTAAGGAATAGTAAATAAACTTTATGGCAAGAGTCTTCCGTATCTTCTTGGAAATGGAATTGTTTCACGAAGATGATTCAAACCACAACACCAGCGAACTATACGTTCTAAGCCAAGTCCAAAACCAGCATGAGGTACAGAACCAAAACGGCGTAAATCAAGATACCATTCAAACTCCTCCATTGGCAGATCATGTTCTTTGATCTTACGAACCAGTATTTCAATATCTGTTTCTCGTTCAGAACCGCCTATAATTTCGCCATATCCTTCAGGTGCAAGCAGGTCAACTCCTTTCACATGATCTGGATCACCTTCTACTTCTTTCATATAAAAGGCTTTGATCTTGGTTGGCCAGTTATATACCATAACCGGAGCATCGAATACACGGGTCAATACGGTTTCGTCAGAGCCACCAAAATCTTCTCCACCTTCAAAACTTTTTGCTGATTCTATCCATTTAGGAATATTACGTACCTGTTCTTCCAATGTTGCGATTTCTTTTCGCATGACTACTATTTTAGCCTCATTAAACCTGCGCTCGCCTTTCTTCATGCCAGCTTTTATCTTGGCTTCACGCTCGGCAATATCTGCTTTTTTCTCTTCAATACCTTTCTGGGCATTTGCCAGGTCTTCTTCCTGTACTGTAATAGCATTACGCCCATTCACCTCTTGTTCGCCTCTCAATATCTTGACCGCATCTGTGTAAGGTACTCTTGGAAACTCCTGATTGACTTTTGCCAGTTTTTCTATATCTCTCTCCAAGGCTTCGAGTTCTACTTTACACTTTTCAATAACACGATTAATAACATGTTTGATAAAACCTTCTATCATATCCATGTTCATTTCATTATCATAAAAAGCCATTTCGGGTTCGATCATCCAGAACTCAGCCAGATGACGTGGCGTATCAGACTTCTCTGCCCGGAAAGTCGGTCCAAAAGTATAGATAAGCCCCTGGGCCATTGCCATAGCTTCGCCGTATAACTGTCCTGATTGTGATAAAAAAGCTTTCTCACCAAAGAAGTCTGTTTCAAATAGCGTTGTAGTACCTTCACAGGCATTTCCAGTAAAGATAGGAGCATCCATCTGTATAAATTGACGATCCTGGAAAAATTCGTGTATGCCCATAATAATCTGGTTTCTAACCCTCATGATCGCCCATTGGCGCTTAGAGCGCAACCAGAGATGGCGCTTGTCGGCAAGAAAACGTACTCCGTGTTCTCCATGTGTTTTTTTGGCAATAGGATATTCTTCAGCTATGTGATATATTTCTATATTTTCTGCCTGTAATTCATAACCTCCGATCTGGCGGTCATCTTTTACCACATTTCCCGTAAGGGCAAGCGAACTTTCCAAATTTAGTTTTTTGGCTGCTTCAAATTGCTCTTCTCCTACATCGTTCAGTCCAACCACACATTGTACAAAACCTGTTCCGTCACGCAATACAATGAAAATGTTTGTTTTACTTTCACGAATGTTCGCTACCCAGCCTTTTAGTGTAGCTTTTTTACCGTCAAAATCGGCGATTTCTTTAATATATTGATGCATTTTCTAAATACATTTTTTCGTAAAAAATAGTTCATTCGGGCTTCTAGCCATAAAAAGTCGCAAGATAATAGTTTTAGTTGGTAAAAAAATGCAAATAAGTTTTTCAGAATCATTATAATTGCGTTGAATTCTTTTTTATTTTTTAAAATTAAAACATTACAACATGGGTAAACTTGATGAAGTTGTAGCTAAGTTGGAAGCCAACATGACCGATAAACTCGGTATCAAGAAGGTAGACTCTGCACTTCTAAGAGCCGCTGCAAAAGCTTGCGGACCTGCTCTTTACAACAAAGATGCTTCTACTGTTTCTTCTGGCGACCAAGCTGAATTGGATCGTGTGAAGAATAATTTCTTAATTAAGAAGTTAGGCTTAAAAGATTCGCCAAAATTGGACGAAGCTATTCAGGAGGTAGTAGATACTTTCGGTTCTTCTAACCGTAATAAGTATCGCGCAATTTTTTACTATCTCTTGATTCAAAAGTTCAAGAAAGAATCTATGTTTAAGTAAAACCGATAACTGACCTTACTAATCAAGTTATTTTGAGTACTTTACTAGGACATAAAAAAAGCCTGCCGAATTCGGCAGGCTTTTTTTATGTCTTGAAGCTTAGAATACCTTTCACTTCGATATCCTACTGTTCACCAGCTATCCTCAATCAAATTCCTCTCCTTCTTCTCCCAAGTCAAATTCTGCTAAGAACCCCGTATGGAAATCCCCACTTCTAAACCTTTCGTCTCGCATTAGTTTTTGATGAAATGGTACTGTCGTTCTTACCCCTTCTATGATAAATTCATCTAAGGCACGCTGCATTTTTAAAATACATTCTTCACGAGTTTGTGCTCTGCAGATTACTTTTGCGACCATAGAATCGTAGTGAGGTGGAATCGAATAACCTGCATAAA
>JAHDFX010000267.1 GCA_020627965.1 Saprospiraceae bacterium
GAACAACTGAAAAACACAGCTGGCTGAGCGCAGTCGAAGTCAGCCCCTACACCAGTCCAAATTGCTCAAAGTGATGATTCATATGTTTGCGATTCAATAGTTCCCATTGCTCCACATCCAAATGCCCAAATACCGGATTTGGATGTTTGGCTTCAGGATTTTCTTTGTAATAAGTCTCAAACGCATCGAAAGCTTCCAATAAGGCTACTTTAGCTTCATCAAGGCTGCCAAATCTCAGGTCTTCTACTTCTCCTTTTCTGAACAATGGATGATCGAAAGAGCGTGGCATTGGTCGGTAATTGAACAGCGAATCCTGATATTTTTCTATTCTCTTTTCTGGTGTAATGACTTCTGTAGGAATTTTTCCGATAGCCATTTGCATAAAAAATTCCAGATGTTCTACCACATGTTGAGCAGACATAATCCCCCAGGCAGGTTTGGTATTTTCGTTAAGTTTTGCCAGATGTTCTTCGATTACTGCATGATTAATCTCTGTCAACTTGAATGGACATTTCTTTTGTACCAGGGTCAATATGGTTGCCATTGCGACAAGCTCTCCGTCCTGATCGAAAACTTCCTCATACCATTTCACTACGCCAGATGGAAATTCTCTTCCTTTACTGTCTCTGTCTACTTTTTCTTTGCAGGTCAGTCGTACTTGTAAAGTATCGTTGTGGTAAATTGGGCGTAAGAAGCGACATTCATCCAGCCCGTAATTGGCTCCGACAGGTCCTTTTCCAGGATGGACAAATAAACCGGCAGCAGCAGCCAGAATGAAATAGCCATGTGCGGCACGTTTTTCAAAAATGCTACCTTTTAAAGAGGTGATGTCAGTATGTGCATAGAAATGATCCCAGGTAAGATTCGCAAAATTTTGAATATCCGAATCAGTCATGGTGCGTTTATGGGTAAGGATAGACATACCAGGCTGAATGTCTTCAAAATGGTATTTGAATGGATGTTGTGGTGCCTCAACAACCTTTGCCCCCGCCTGATAAATGCCTGTAATGGCACTTATGGTTGTTGGTGTTCCTTGTATGGCACAACGTTGCAGATAATGCTTAATGCCTCTCATTCCTCCCATTTCTTCACCACCTCCGGCACGTCCCGGACCACCATGTACCAAGTAAGGTAGTGGAGATCCATGCCCTGTGCTTTGACGGGCGTTTTCGCGATTAATCACCAATATACGACCATGATGTGTAGCAGCTTCCACTACAAATTCTCTGGCAATTTTATCATCAAAAGTAGAGATAGAACAACAAAGCGAACCTTTGCCCATACGGGCTAATTCAACAGCTTCGTCCATGTCTTTATATGGCATGATTGTACTCACTGGCCCGAAGGCTTCTACTTCATGCACAGCAGTATTTTCAAATGGTTTTTTCTCCAATAATAAAATAGGACTCAGGAAAGCTCCTTTATCAAAATCGGCATCAACTAAATCTATGGCATCAAGACTACCATAAACCATTTCAGCAGTTTGGGCTAATTCTGCCACACGACTTCTGACTTCTTCCACCTGATCTTTACTGGCTAATGCTCCCATTCTGACACCATCGGAAGTTGGATTGCCTATAGACACTTTCGATAAGGATTTGCCTAATGCAATTTGTACGTCTTCTACTAAATTTTCTGGCACTATAATACGACGAATGGCAGTACATTTTTGCCCGCACTTCACCGTCATTTCTTTGCGAACTTCTTTTATAAACAGCTTAAATTCCGGTGTGCCAGGTACAGCATCTTTACCCAATACAGAACAATTCAGACTATCTGCTTCCATATTGAAAGGCACAGCTTCTTCAATGATGCGAGGATGTGCTTTCAACATTCTTCCTGTGCTTGCTGACCCCGTAAATGTAACAACATCCTGAGATTCTACTGTATCCAGAATACTTCGGGCGGAGCCACAGATTAACTGTAAAGCACCTTCCGGCAAAATACCTGATGCAATGATCTCACGCACGACCGCTTCTGTAAGATACGAAGTGGCTGTAGCTGGTTTTACAACTGCTGGTACACCCGCCATCCAGTTGACCGCACATTTTTCCAACATGCCCCAGATCGGAAAATTATAGGCGTTAATATGAACAGCTACACCACGCTTGGGAACCATGATATGATGCCCCATAAAGCTTCCTCCTCTTGACAGGTCGATGGCATCACCGTCTACATGAAAGCTTTGATTTGGGAAATTGCGACGCAAAGAGGCATTGGCAAATAAATTCCCAAAACCACCTTCAATATCAATCCAACTATCTCCTCTGGTTGCCCCAGTCATATAACTGACTTCATAGAATTGCTCTTTGCGTCTGGTTAAATACAAAGCCAATTTTTTCAACATATTACCCCGTTGCTGAAAGGTCATCTTACGCAAAGGAGCACCTCCTGTTTTTCTGCCGTATTCTAATATTGCTCCAAAATCAAGCCCTTCAGTACTCGCCATAGCAACGACTTCTCCATTAACAGAATTAAATAACGGTTTTCCTATACCCTCTCCTTCTGTCCATTTGCCTAAAACGTAATTTCCTAATTTTCCCATTTAGTGTATCTATTGAGTGATTGTGTCATTAAATAACAGAGGTGCTTGAAAATAAATTTAGTTTGTTTAGAACGTGTTTAAGTTTCCCTCAATTGGCTACAAGTGGCAAATTTAAACACGTTCTTACTCCTCACATTCCTCTTTGATGCACAATTTACGAATCCAGATCAAATTAATCGAATACTGTTTATAAAAGCATTTAAAAATGGTGTATATTTCTAACTTTCTACATACAGATTATTTGAATTTAATTCAGAAACCATGCGATATATCTGCAATATTATTTTAGCCTTTGTGTTTGTGCCATTATTTGCACAAACACCAAAAGCTGATCTATATAAACTCATTGATAAAGATTGGTCTTTTCGTATGCAGGAATACCCTGCCTGGGCAGCTTCTATGGGTTTTAATGATGACCAGTCTGCATTTGCCGAAGTATCCGTTGCAGCCCACCAGCGTCGGGCTGGTTTTTGGCGTGATTTATTGAACCAATTGAAAAAAGTAGACAGGAATTCCCTCAATGGAGCCGATCAGGTGAATTATGATATGTTCAAATTTATGCTGGAAGACGATGTAGCTCAAGTAGACTTTGAATCTTATCTCATTCCTATAGATTCTGACAGTGGCTTTTATAGCAGCTTTGCTTTTTCTGCTAATGATTTTGGTTTTAAAACGGTCAAAGATTATGAACAATATATTGCCCGTTTAGCTGGTTTCAAAAAATATGTAGAAGATCATATCAAGCTGATGCGCATAGGGATAAAGAAAGGCATGACATTACCCAAAGCTATATTGAACGACTATGAAAAAGGGATTGCAGCTTATGTGGTTGATGAAGCCGAAGAAAGCCATTTTTATAAACCTTTCAAAAATATGGAAGGAATTGATAAGGCTTCACAAAAAAAACTGAAAATAAAGGCAAAAAAAGCCATTGACAAAAGCGTTACACCCGCTTACGATATTTTGGCTAAATTCATCGCCAATGAGTATCGTCCTAAAGCACGTACCACACTCGGAGCGATCTCATTTCCGAAGGGAAAAGAATATTACCAGCAAAGGGTACAATATTACTCAACATTGGATATTACGATGGATGAAGTCTTTGAGATCGGACAAGCGGAAGTAAAGCGTATTCGTTCAGAAATGGAAGCAGTGATTCAAGAAACCAAATTTGAAGGCACCTTCGAGGAATTTCTGGATTTTCTGCGCACCGACCCTCAGTTTTATTGTGATACTCCAGAATGTTTGCTGAAAGCGGCTTCCTACATTGCTAAAAAAATTGATGGGCGACTGCCGATGTTGTTTAGTAAATTACCTAGTTTGCCTTATGGGGTGGAGCCTGTGCCAGATGCTATTGCTCCCCGCTATACAACTGGTCGATATGTGCCTGGCTCTACTGCCAATCACCGTTCTGGAACTTACTGGGTCAATACTTATAATTTGAAAGTTCGCCCCTTGTATAATCTGCCAGCTCTGACATTGCATGAGGCTGTTCCCGGACATCACCTGCAAATTTCATTGGCTGAAGAATTGAAAGATATGCCTCATTTTCGTCAACATACTTATTTGAGTAGCTATGGCGAAGGCTGGGCTTTATATTCTGAATGGCTAGGCTTGGAAATGGATATTTATTCAACACCTTATGAGCATTTTGGCAGATTAACTTATGAAATGTGGAGAGCTTGCCGTCTGGTCGTTGATGTAGGCTTACATGCAAAAGGCTGGACACGTCAGGAAGCTATAGATTTTCTGGCTTCTAATACTGCTTTATCTTTGCATAATGTAAATACTGAAATTGATCGCTATATTGGCTGGCCAGGTCAGGCATTGTCTTATAAACTAGGCGAATTAAAAATAAAAGAATTGCGCCGAAAGGCAGAAAAAGAACTGGGAGACCAATTTGACATCAGAGAGTTCCATTATATGGTTTTGAAGAATGGAGCTATTCCACTTTTTACTTTGGATACGGTTATCAATGAGTGGATTGAGGGTGTAAAACGGTAACAATATCTCCTAAAAGGTATCTATTTGAACAATTTCGTTCATATAAATTCCAACAAATGAAAAAGATCATCATTACTTTTATTTTTTGCAATCTACTATTCATTGCAAAATCTCAAGACTCAAGTGTAGAGCAATCAGTTTATGGTATACAAACTGGTTTTTTAGGCATTTGGACACATGCTGAATTTAAAGTCTCAGACAAAATAGCATTGCGAGGCGAGTTAGGCTTTGACAGTGAAATATTCGGTTCAAGCTTTTATGAAAAGACTAGTTTTTTAATGACGCCAGTTCTCACTTTGGAACCTCGATGGTATTATAACCTGAAGAAGCGAGTGTCTAAATCAAAAAATATCGCTGGGAATAGCGGAAATCTTGTCGCTATGAAAACAAGTTATCACCCCGACTGGTTTGTAATTTCTAATGCTGATGGCTTAAGAACAGTAAATCAACTTTCAATCATTCCAACCTGGGGAATAAGGCGAACGCTTGGACAACACTTTGCCTATGAGACGGCCCTAGGCTTGGGGTATAGATATGTTTTTGCTAAAAAAGCTGGATTTTCAGAAAACAAAAGTGAGACTGCGCTGAATTTACATTTAAGAATTGGATACAAATTCTAAAAACACAATTATCCTTTAAACCTTCAGGAGCATTGAAAATATGAAAAAAAATCTGCGATTATTCTTTCTGATCATAATATTAAACGCCTGCGGAGGCAATACAGATTATGACAAAACCGCAGCGAGTGATCCTGATTATCTACATCAGTCGATGAAAAAGCTGACGGATGTTATTGTTCATGATATTTTTTCACCGCCAGTAGCTAGTCGAATTTATGCTTATCCGAGTATTGCGGCTTATGAGGTTATGAGGCAGGAATATCCAGAATATAAAAGTCTTGCAGGACAATTGAACGGCTTAAATTCTGTTCCAAAACCTGATGATAAAACGGTTTATTGTTATCCTTTAGCTACAGTCCACGCTTTTTTGACCGTAGGGCAAACCATGATCTTTTCGGAGCAGGATATTAAAGATTTTACAGCAGATATCCATCAACAATACAAAGATGCTGGTGTTCCTAAACGAGTTTTCAATAACTCTATTCAATATGGAGAACAGGTAGCGAAGCATATTCTAGTCTGGGCAGACAAGGATGGTTATAAAGAAACACGTACTGATCCGAAATTTGAAGTGATGGATGAAGTAGCTCGCTGGAAACCCACGCCACCAGCTTATATGGAAGGCATAGAACCACACTGGCGGGAGATCCGTCCCTTTGTGCTGGATTCTGCCCAGCAATTTGTTCCACCACCACCGACTGCCTTTGATCTTAAAAAGAGCAGTCCGTTTTATAAGGAAGTTCTGGAAGTTTATGACGTGGGTGTCAATTTGACAAAAGAACAGAAAGAGATCGCTGCTTTTTGGGATTGTAATCCCTACGTTCAACATCAAACCGGACATGTAATGTTTGCTACTAAGAAAATCACTCCGGGTGGGCATTGGATGGGCATTGCAGCGATTGCTACTAAGAGTACGGAGGCTGACATGATGGAATCTGCAGCGACTTATGCCTTTACTGCTATTACCCTGGCAGATGCTTTTATTAGCTGCTGGGATGAAAAATACAGAAGTAACCTGATTCGTCCGGAAACAGTTATCAATGAGCATATCGATGAAGACTGGGCGCCTTTATTACAAACGCCTCCTTTTCCTGAATACACTAGCGGACACAGTGTCATTTCGACTGCCGCTGCTATCATGCTGACTCATCTTCATGGTGAAAATTTTGCTTATGAAGACTATGTTGAGGTTGAATATGGACTACCTAGTCGCTCCTACCCTTCTTTCAAAAAAGCTTCAAAGGAAGCGGCTATTAGTCGTTTATATGGCGGTATTCATTATATGCCGGCTATTAGTTATGGTGTGGATCAAGGAGAACAGGTTGGCAATTATATTGTAGAACAATTGAAAGTTAAATAACAAACATGAAATCCAAATTTTTCATTTGCTGCTTGCTTTTGGCGGCATGCAATACTTCAAATCCCGATACAGAGCAAAACGCAACAAATACAAGCGAAGAAAACACCACGACTTTAGGAAAATTTGCTCCGCCTGAGCAGGTTTATGGTGAGCTGTTCAAGGCTGTCCAGTTGGGCGAAGTGTTTCCTGATTCTAAAACATTTACGGATTGTACGCCACTAAAATCTCCTAAAGAGATCATGGCAGCTTATAAAAAGCAAAAAGGGCAAAAAGACTTCGACCTGAAAGCTTTTGTCAAAGAAAATTTTGAATCACCTAAGCAGTACAGCAGTAGTTTCACAAGTGTGGAAGGCAGGAAAATAGAAGATCATATTAATGCATTGTGGCCTGTTCTTACACGTCAGGCAGATAAAACCGTTGAGGGCAGTTCACTCATACCTCTCCCCGCCTCTTATATTGTTCCTGGCGGACGTTTTGGTGAGATATATTATTGGGACAGTTATTTCACTATGCTTGGATTAGCAAAGTCAGGCAAAATGGATATGATTGAAAATATGGTAGACAACTTTTCCTACCTCATTGATAATATTGGCTTTGTCCCTAATGGAAACCGGACTTATTATACCGGACGTTCTCAGCCGCCTTTTTATGCAGCAATGGTCGGTGTATTAGCTGAGCAAAAAGGAGACGAGGTCATCAAAAAATATCTTCCCCAACTGGAAAAAGAATATGCTTTCTGGATGGCAGGCAGTGAAG
>JAHDFX010000028.1 GCA_020627965.1 Saprospiraceae bacterium
GACCATCGACCATCGACCATCGACCATCGACCATCGACCATCGACCATCGACCACAAAAAAACTAGATAACTTATAAGTAGACCGAGTGTTCCCCTCACTTGGCAACGTTTTTGGAATATCATTATTAACATAATACCGGAAATACAGATTTCTGGTTATAAAGACTATTAAAAAACCAAAAGTAAAAGTCATGAGAAACATAATTCTTATTGCGGCTTTGTTCATCATAGGTGCCTGTACAGGTACGCAGAATGTAACTGTAGATGACAAAGACACAACAACTAAAGCACCTGAGGTAAAATCTGAAATGGGTAAAGCAGGATGCGAGACCTTCGCCAACTATTCTAGTCCGCAGAAAGCTACTGAAATGCACGTTTTATATCGTGATATGGTGAAAGCGAAAAAGTACGATGATGCACTTCCTCTATGGGAAAAAGCATATAATTCCGCACCTGCTGCCAATGGTAAAACAGCTATTGTATACAAAGATGGTGTAAAAATTTACAAGCACCTGTATAAAAATGCCAGCAGCGATGCAGATAAGTCAAAATATCAGGCTCAAATCCTGAAATTGTACGATCAGCACCTTAACTGCTATGATAAGGATGAAAATACAGTTTTGGCGCAGAAGATCCGTGATCTGTACTACGATTTTGATGACAAAAGCAACATTCTTACTTTAGGTAAGCGTGCATTGGATGTTGGTGGCAACGATGTAAGTCCTGCTATCTTTTATGCTTATGCTGATGTAGCTGCTCGTCAGTTTATGGATGAAAAACTAAGCAAAACTGAAGCTGTTGACATCTACAATAAGCTGAATAAAATTGCCATGTTCAACATGCAAAATGGCGATGATGAAGACAAAAAAGAAAGATACCGTAAAGCCTGGGATGATGTTTCTGGTCGTTATGAGATGATCGGTGCTTATGTTTTCGATTGCCAGCGTTATGTAGATATGTATCAGGCAGAATTTGATGCCAGCCCTACTCAGGATGCTGCAAAAGCTCTGATACCGAAGTTGAGTGTGAAAGGTTGCAACAAAACTAATGAGTTCTACGCTAAGGTATACCGTGTTGCATATCCTCCTATAGTTAAAACAACACCTGTAAGACCTTCTGGTGGTGGAAGTACTGGTGGTGGTGGAACTGCTGGCATGTCTGACAGAGAAAAAGTAGCTTACTATGAAGGTAAACTGGAAGATGGTTCTATCGACAATAGCAAGAAATTCAGATATGCTATGAATGCGGCTAACATTGCTTACAGTAAGTTAGGACAAAAATCGAAAGGTCGTTCATTGGCTAAGAAAGCAGCTAGTTACGATCCTTCTTCTGCCAAGCCTTGGTTAACCATCGGTAAAATTTATGCTGGTGCAGGTAAAGATTGTGGACCTGGTACAGGTTTCGACAGCCAGCGTGTTGTTTGGCCAGCTATTGATATGTGGAATAAAGCGATTAGTGTTGCACCTGGTTCTCCAGAAGCTGCTCAAGCTAAAGACCTGATCAATAAGTACAACCAGTATCTGCCTTCTTGTGAAGATGTTTTCATGTCCGGTTTGAAGAAAGGTGATTCTTACACTGTTCCATGCTGGATCAATGCGACGACGAAGGTACGTTGTAAATGATTTAGTAGTTAATTCAGTATGAATATATGTCGATAGTCGACAGTCCGTAGTCGATAGTAATATCATAAAAACCATGGACTATCGACCATCGACCTTTTATTTTCTCTTAGAACTTAAGTTCTCTCTATCCTCCTAAACGTGTCAATGCCTCATTAGCCCTTGTCGGATTAGCCATTAAGCCAGCAGCTTGTCGATAATCACTGACCACCTGTTGAATATCCTTCTTTAATAATTCACCTGACATAGCTCTGTAAAAATAAGCTGCGCCATAACCTGCATCCACGTTTATAGCAATATCAAATTTCTTATAAGCCGTTTCATTATCGCCCATTTCCAGGTGTAAAATACCATTATTTACATGCAGACGAGCATTGTAAGGGTGGTATTTAGCTGCTTTCTCATACCATTTTTTAGCCTCTTCAAATTTATTTCTTTTATGAAAAAACCAAGCCTTCCCGATCATGGCATCCATGTCTATAGAATCAATTCGGAGGGCATTGTCATAATATTTTAAAGCAATCGGTTTGTCATAATGATCGAAATGAGTCCCTAATTTGCGATAAGCATCAATATGATCTACATCTTCTTCTACGGTTGTTTGAAAAGCCTTTACAGCTCTCGCAGTATCTCCCATTTGCTCAAAATTCAGCCCGGCAATATAAAAAGCCTCAGGATGCAGGGGTTTTTGCTGCAATACCAAAGCTGTTGTGGCTAGAGAAGTCTCGTGTTGACGCAAGATCATCTGCATCTCTCCAAGTTTCAGTAAGGTATTAATTTGGGTAGAATCTCGATTAATTACTTTTTCCAGCGTTTCGATAGCCGTTTTTGACTGATTACTGTCAAAATAAGCATCTGAAAGTAAGTGATAATAGCCCAGATTATTGGAATCAAGTTGAATGGCAGTTTGTAAATCTGCGATGGCGGCGGTGTATTCCTCACTACCATAAAACAATTCTCCCCGAGCTGCATAAAGCAGCGCATTATTAGGGTCTTCCTCTATCTTTTCTGATATTTTTGCTATTTCCGGTGTTCCCTGTACAACGACATCTTCTCCTTGCTGCTCTTTCTCTGTCGTACTATTGGATGTACAGGCAGTCATAAGGACTACAAAAAACAGCAATAAATAGACTGTGAGAGATTTTTGGACTTGGCTATCTCGTGTCGGAAGAGCGGGAAAACAATCAGGAGATTTTTTTTCCTTTTGTCCGCCTCCGACATACTCAGAGCATCGCCTCCCTGCAAAATAATTCGTCTGAAATCGAGACCTTATTTTTTTAGCTTTACTAAATGCTTTAATGTAACTTTTCATATTCAAAATAATTTTCCTTGTTCTGTCTCCGGCAATAAACGAAAGGATTTTCTATGATATTGTGTTGCGCCATGCTCCCGAATGGCTGCTCTGTGTGCCTTTGTAGGATAACCTTTATTACTATTCCAGACATACATCGGGAACTCCTCATGTATCTTTGCCATATAGTCATCTCTATATGTTTTTGCCAATACAGATGCAGCAGCAATAGACAGATATTTGCCATCACCTTTGACAATACAATGATGCGAAATATCGGGATAAGGTTTAAAACGATTTCCGTCAATAAGTAAAGCTTCTGGAGTAGTTTTCAATTTATCAATAGCCTTATGCATCGCCAAAAATGAAGCATTCAGGATATTGATCTTGTCAATTTCTTCAGGAAAAACAGCCGCAACAGCCCAGGCAATAGCCTCTTTTTCAATAATAGGTCTAAGCCTTTCACGTTGGGGTTCGGTCAGCAACTTGGAGTCATTGAGTAAAGGATGTTTAAAATCGGCTGGTAAAATGACTGCTGCTGCATGAACTGGCCCCGCCAGACAGCCACGCCCGGCTTCATCGCAACCAGCCTCCAGAATACCCTCTGTATGAAATGCTTTCAGCAAATTAATGTATTTTTAGTGAAAATTACAATCCCGACAATTATCGGGAGAAAAATACAAATTTCAAATAGAATTTGATTTAGCTATGCAATTAAAAAATCGAAGTAAAGTATTTTTTTGTGTTATGATCTGTCATTTGGTACTCGTATCGGCACAAGCTCAGGATCAGGATAAATATGATTTTTATTTTTTTAAATCAGCGCTTAAGCATAAAGCCAAAAAAAGATACAAAGAGGCTATTGAAGATTTTACTACTTTTATTGACTATTATTCTGACTATAAGAAAGCGTATTACTATCGGGGCTACACTTATTTGTATGTAAAAGACTATGAAAATGCAATAAAGGATTTTGAAAAGCTGGCTGAATTGGAGCCTAACTCCAAAGATGCTATGTTTGCACTGGGCAAAACACATTATGAAGCAGGAAATTATGAGCAATCTGTAAACTATTATACCCAACATTTACAAGTTGATAAGCTCAATGCACGTAGTTATAATGACAGGGGGATGGCTTATTGTATGCTGGATAATTTCGACCAGGCTTTAGAAAACTTTTATCTGGCAGTACAATACGATTCTACCTTTGCGATGGCTTATTGTAATGCAGGAGCAGCCCGCTATTTCAATCAAGATCTGGAAAATCCAGTGGAAAGAGACTTAAAAATAGCCAGAGACTGGTTTGACCAGGCATTGGAACATAATCCAAAACTATTTCTGGCTTATTATAACAGAGCCGCAGTAGAGTATTTTTTAGGAAATTATGATAAATCCGTTAAAGATCTGACAAATGCCCTCAACCTAAACCCAGAACATGCCATGACTTACTTTTACATGGGCGTGGCCTACAAAGCAAAGGGCAATGCAAAAAGAGCCATCAGTGAATTTGAAAAAGCACTTATCTTTCGTCCTGAACTTCCATTCCCTATTGAGGAAATTGCCAATATAAAAAAAGAAGCAGGGAATTATGCTGAAGCTATATTTTATTACAAAAAAGCCCGTAATACGAATTACGAAATAGGTAATAGTTATAAGGGCTTAATGGCTTATAATATCGCAGAAATTCATGCCTTAACAGGGGATGCTTCTGCTATGTACCAACAACTTAATCAGGCTAAAAAAGACGGTGTATTTACAGATCGAAAAGTATATAAAGATTTTCTCAAGAATAGAGCTTTCTCTCCATATAGAAAAGAAAAGAAATTTCAAAAATTTACTAAAGCCATCACTAAAAGTAAAAAAGACAATAAATTTTTAGACACTTCTCTCCGTTGGTTCAGAATGCAAGGTTAGTGTTCGACTTAATACAATATGATTTTTTACTAAAGTTGGAGTGGTTAATTCCACTAGTAAAAATAAAGTGGAAAACCCTTCCGATCAGGGGATCAGAAGGGATTTTCCTAAAAACCCGCGTGTCAAAGGAGTTTTATATCTTTAGAACGTGTTTAAGTAAAGCTAAACAAAACCAAGGCGACTTCCCATATCTGTTAAATAATGTACAACATGATAAATCTGTACATTCTGATTACTGGTATCCACATAAATAGGCGGATGCTCAACATGATTTTCAGATAATAATATCAACTCTGGTGTATTTCTATCACCTACATCAAGATACTTGATACGTACTTGCCCATCTGCATAAATTGCATATATCTGTCCATCACGAATCTCTTTTGTACTTTCTATTCTTCGGCAAAAAACCATATCACCTTCGTGCAGAATAGGTTCCATACTATTTCCTTTCACATGGAAAGCAAATAAATTACCTTGTAAACCAGGAATTCCGAATTGAACATCTTCTCTGGCTGTAGGTGCATAATCAGAGATGTGATCACCTGCGCTCGCATGAATAGCAGAGTATAAAATATTACGCCGTATATAAGTCGAAATGGGTTCAACAATATCCTCTACGAAGATACTCCCTTCTCCCATACGGATATACGATTCGTTAACATTGAAGAATTTACAAAGATTTCGAATAATCTTTTCCGTCACTCCTCTTTCACCACTCAAAATGGCCGGGATTACACCGGAATGTGTTTCCAGTTTCTCTGCAAAAGAACGTTTATTGTATTCGCCGTCATCCAAACGATGTTTATGTTTTCTTACAATAATCCCTTTTTTTTGCAATTGTTCAAAAACATGTTTGAAATAAGCATTTTTGTTTTTTATAGCCATAACAATACATTTTTAATACAGTCCAAAGGTATATATTTTGCAAAAAAGAAACAAATTATTTCATAATAAAAAACAAAAAATTAAGTTAATTAAAATGATTTTAAACAAGGCTGTTTCATAAAACACTTCGTATCAGGTGAAACATTTGACTTCATTTGAATATTAAAGGATTAACAGTTTTTCCGGCGAACCTTATTAAGGTTATAAATCTATGACAACTTATGAATATCGAATCACGTTATATACCTTTACATAAACTGTGTTCCATTATAAATTAAGAAAAGAATGCCCTACCAAGCTGAAAATCAAATATTATGCAACCAACTGTCAGGTTTTCCAGAAAAGATCCGGAACAATTTTTTCAAACTATCAGGGAACGGGTAAATCGTTATTTTGAAGATAACAATATCCGAAAGACCGGAAATTTGAAAATGTACACCAAAACGGGGGCAATGCTCGCCATTTATTTCATTCCTTTTATAATTATATTGTCTCAAGTACTTCCTAGTTGGGTGGGTTTGTTCCTGTACCTGATTATGGGATTGGGTTTGTCCGGGATTGGATTGAGCGTAATGCATGATGCCAATCATGGTGCTTATTCTCGTTTCCCGATCATCAATAAGATTATGGGTTCTACTGTCAATATTATCGGGGGGAGTTCATTTACCTGGAAGGTTCAACACAATTTCCTGCACCACACTTACACCAACATCTATGAACTCGATGAGGATATTGATGATAAGCCGTTTTTGAGATTATCGCCTCATGGCAAATTCAAAAAGCATCATCGCTTTCAACATATTTATGCGCCGTTCTTGTATAGTCTGGCGACGATCAGTTGGGTAACCGTTAAAGACTTTAAGCAACTTGTCATGTATCATAGAGATGGATTGACCAAACGTTGTGGTTTTAAGCCTATTCAGGAAACCATCAGGCTCATTATCAATAAAATCCTTTATTGGGCTTACACAATCGTTCTGCCTATTATGTTGGGTGTTCCTGTGTGGTTGGTCATTCTTGGCTTCATACTTATGCATATGGTAGCAGGTTTACTCATTACAATGATCTTCCAATTGGCACATGTAGTGGAAGGGCCTGAGCATTTTGCTCCTGAAGAAACCGGGACTATGGAAAATACCTGGGCAATTCATCAATTAAAAACGACAGCTAATTTTTCTCGTAATAGTCGTCTAATTTCCTGGTTTGTCGGAGGGCTGAATTTCCAGATCGAACATCATTTATTCCCGCATATCTGTCATGTTCACTACAAGAAAATATCTGAAATAGTGAAGAAAACGGCAGAAGAATGTAATTTGAATTACTTTGAGTATCCAACCTTTTCCAAAGCTGTTGCATCACATATGCGGGTATTGAAAAAATTTGGGAACAACCCTCAATTTGCCTAATGTTTTAGTCGTTGACGCTGTATATTTCCATAGCTACTTTACTGAGCCTTATTTATTTAGGCATTGTAATGCGTTATTGGGAAGGCTGGACTAGTCTGCCCGTTTATCAGGCAGACAAAAAGGAGCGCCAGACTGCTGTATCTGTGCTGATACCTGCCCGTAATGAGGAAGACAATATCGCTGCATGTCTTCAGGCTATATTGGCACAGCATTATCCTGCTGAATGTTTAGAAATTATAGTTATTGACGATCACTCAACAGACCAGACAGCTCTAGAGGTACATGCGTTTAATCAAGCTAATATCCATTTGATCTCACTGGCTGAACATATTGAGCCTGGCAGTACACAGTCATTTAAGAAAAAAGCTATTGAAATTGCTGTGCAAAAGGCAAAGGGCGAACTCATTATTACAACGGATGCTGATTGTAAGATGGGTAAAGACTGGCTCCATATACTTGTTTCTTATTATGAAGAATATCAGCCCGTTTTTATAGCTGCTCCCGTCATTTTTTATGATGAACAAAATGTTTTCCAGCGATTCCAGTCGCTCGATTTTATTTCAATGATGGGCGTTACTGGTGCCGGTATTTACCGAAATTTTCAGCATTTATGTAATGGAGCAAATTTAGCTTACGCAAAAACGGCTTTTCATCAGGTCAATGGTTTTGAAGGTATCGACCAATTGGCATCTGGAGACGACCTAATGCTGATACAGAAAATGGCAAAACAATTTCCAGACCGTATAGGCTTCATTAAAAACCCGGCAGCAGCAACTTTTACAACACCTAAAAGAACTATTCGTTCCTTTATGTCACAACGTATCCGCTGGGCAACCAAAACTACTCATTACCCCGATTTTCGAGTAACGCTGACCTGGGCATTGATCTGGTTTTTCTGCATTAGTATTCCGTTTAGCTTTTTGCTTATTATATTCTGGGGAATGCCTTTATTGTGGCTTGCCATAGGGCAATTATTCTTCAAGATCCTTATCGACTATATTTTCCTGAGTAAAGTGGCTGGTGATCTAGACAGAAAAGACCTCGTTAGTATGGGCGTATATATTCCGTCCATTATATTGGAGTTATTGTATATCATTGTTATTGGCACTTTAGGAAATCTAGTAAAGAATTATGAGTGGAAGGGCAGGAAAGTGAAGTGATGGTTTAGAGCTTGTCTAAAATTTTACGGTTGAGCGAAAGTGAGCAAATTTTGTTCTGAACAAGGCATGAACGCAACGAACCCAGAGGGCGGAAATACAGTGTATCTTCGGTGTAGTGAATCACGCTAGTGGGTGGGTAAGTCAATAAAAATGCCTTAGCATCAGCGTATCGAAAAGCTTTCGGTATTTCATGAAGTTCAAGAGTAAATTTACGATTTGCAGCCAATTGAGGGAAATTTAAACACGTTCTAAGTATCTTGCACCCCGATGTCATTACTCAAAAAACTAGCAGGAGAAACAGCTATCTATGGACTGGGAAATATTGCGAGTCGGGTACTCAACTTTATTATCCTTACGCCTTACCTCTCTCGTCGTTTTCTAACTGGTGAGTTTGGGATTCATGCGACTTTATATTCTTATGCAGCTTTTTTAATTGTGCTGTTCAGTTACCGGATGGAGACGACTTTTTTCCGCTTTGCGAGTCTTGCTGCCCGAAAAAGAGCATCATCAGATCAACCTATTGATAGTAATTTGAGTGATAATGACCAGCCCGCCGAACATGTTTATCCTACTGCGCTGATCTCCATATTGTCTAGCACCTTGATATTGGTGTCTTTTATGATTGCTTTTGCGAAGCCGATCGCTGCTTTTATTCAATTTCCCGATCAGGAGATTTATGTCATCTGGTTTGCTTTGATCTTGGGTTTTGATGCTTTATCTGCTATTCCATTGGCTAAGTTGAGGCTGGAAAGCAGACCTATTTATTTTGTTATTGCCAAATTGGGTGGCGTTCTTGTAAATGCTATTGCCATTATATTTTTTCTGGATGTTTGCCGAATATATGCAGAGCAGGGGCAAGGCTGGGCACAGGCTGTTTTTCAGGAAGAAAATAAAATAGGACTGGTATTCATTGCTAATTTATTGGGAAGTGCCTTCACACTGCTGCTGCTTTCTCCGCTTTATTTTAAAGTTAAATTCAAGTTTAATGCTGATATATGGAGGGAAATGCTTCGTTATGCAACTCCTTTGGTCGTTGTAGGACTAGCAGCGGCAGTCAATGAGGTAGCAGACCGTATATTTTTGCAACGCCTGTTGCCCGGAACAACAAAGGAAGTCGCTTCGCAAATCGGTATTTATAGCGGTTGTTATAAATTTGCGATATTAATGACCTTATTTACACAAGCTTTCAATTATGCTGCTGAACCTTTCTTTTTCAGAAATGCAAATCGTTCTGATGCCAAACAGATATACGGACAGGTAGCGCAGGCATTTGCTTTAATCGGATGTCTTGCTTTTTTGGGAATTTGGTTATATATTGACATTATAAAAGTTCTAATAGATGAAAGCTATCATGAGGGCATCAAGGTCGTTCCCATCCTACTCCTGGCCAACCTCTGTCTCGGCTTGTATTATAATTTTGCTATTTGGTACAAACTGACAGACAAAACCCATATTGGTGCCTATATAGCTTGCGCGGGAGCATTAATTACTTTCTCACTAAATTTTGCATTGATCCCAATTTTGGGCTACATGGGCTCTGCTTGGGCTACATTAGCCTGTTATGCTGGTATGTCTTTGATGTGCTATGTCACAGGCAAACGATATTATCCGATTGAGTATCCTATAGCCAGGATGCTAACTTATATTGGTTTTGCTGTTGTTTTATATCTTATAAGTTTGATCGTGAGAGATAAGTTTGGTGGTGGAAGCTGGGCGGTTTATAGTATAAATACCATTATTATGCTGGTATACATTGCTGGTGTTTTTCTTTTGGAAAGAACCTTGATCTTAAAATTAATAAAGAGATAGAAAGGAAACTTTCTGGAAATACTACGTCACTATACTGTCTCCTTGCCGATACATGCCTGTATCAAAATCAATTATATTTGTAAGTACTGGTAATAGTATTGTAAATGATCTAGACTTCATTAGAGTATATTTTAGTTTTTATGATTGTGCGAAAGTAAGCAAGTTGATAAAAACTTAAATATGCTCTTAAAAAGAAAATTTGATAATAATGCAACATTATTGCTCAAAATCAGTACTATCTAATTGTGCATTGAATACACATTTTTTCATCCAAAATACAATACCCCTCTATACAAAAATCTAATCATGACAAGATTTTATTTTTCTGCATTATTTGTGCTAGGGTTTTTCCTGCAAAGTTTTGCACAGAATGGTCAGTTTGACCTGAAGGCTGAAGTGAATAACATTGATTGTGAAAATATGAAGGTATATGTAGACCTTTCTATTAAAGCAAGTAATGATACCAATGTCTTCGAAGTTGCTGAACAAAACTATCGGATGTCTTTTACCCGATCCGTTGAAAATCCGTTTATCCAGTCAGAATTGGAATTATCAGGACTTATTACGTATCCGGCAGGAGGTTTTAGCCTGTATAGCGACCATACTCTAACGGGGAGTATTGATACTGTTTTATCTTACAATATAGAATTGGCAGGAGGCGAAGGGTTTGGGCTGGCAGAAAATACCTGGACTAAAGTCGGGCGTGTGGGCTTTGACATTTTAAATAGTGCGCAATGTTTTACACTCGACTGGCATACTTATGGTCCAATGGATTTTCCGAATACCGTTATTTTAGAAAAATTTGATGGTGAATTATATATAGCTAGCGAAGGCGACTATACAAACTTAGAGGTCTGTCTTTTCGATTTTTGCTCTATGGCACCAATCGCTTACGACGATTATTTTACAACAGAAGAAGGCATAGACATTACTGTCAATTTATTGGATAATGATGTAGATCCTAATAATGATTTGGCTCCGGCAACTTTCAATTTGCTTTCAACCCCTCCCTCTATGGAAATGACCGTAACACCGAGTACCAATCCGGGAACAGTCATTTGTACGCCAGCACCTGGTTTTATTGGAGCAGTTACGCCTTTTACTTATGAAGTTTGTGATGTTGATAATCAATGTGTTACTGCTACGGTTTATCCTACAGTAGAACCTTATGTCGGCATCTTGAATCCTGATGATGGTTATCTGATTAACTTGTATCCAACAGTGGCTAATCATGAAATAGCTATAGAATATCGTGATATAAACCTATCTGAAGAAACACAAATAATTATTACTGATGTAAATGGGCGTACATTGCAAACGCATAATAAAAATATAGCTGGTAATGTTGTGCATCGTTTTGATGTAGAGCGTCTGCCACAAGGCGTATACTTCCTTAGTACATTGATAGAAAATAAATGGATCGCTCGTAAATTTATTAAATTGTAACAGGCGATTAAAATAAGACTCTTTCACAAAATACCTTAACTTAGCGCACGGCTTGTCCGTGCGCTTTTTTTTGCATCTGAGACTTTAAACACGTTCTAAAGTAATTCATTTTCTCTGTAATTTTCAAACATGTTCACTTCCCAAAAACGTAGAAGACGCTGGTTATTTTTTGCTATTTTATTGTTGTTGCTCTTTGTGTTATTCAGTCGTTTGGGCTATTATCGTTTGCCCTTCAAGCAACCGGATATTATGGAAGCAGTGCCACAAAACAGTGCCATCATACTGGAAGTAGCTTCTTCAAATCAGTTATTAAATGATCTTAGTGCTGTCAAATACAGTTCAGACATTAGTAGCTGGAGTCCGGTCAGGAAAATTGCTACTGATCTTAATCTGTTACATCAGTCTTTAAAATTCTCCAGACATAAAGATTTATTATCAAAAAATTCTATGGCAGCCGCTGCGCAGGCAGGTAATTCCGGTGATTTTGATTTCTTGTATATATTTGAAAATACGAAAAATATCCCTGAATCAGACCTTGTAGAGGCAGGGGAAAACCTACAAACCTCCCGTTATAAAAACGTGGACATCTATACCATAAAATTGCCCGGAGGAGAGGTAGTTTTAGCTAGTTATAAAGGTTTATTACTAGCTGGCAGGCATGGTTTTTTGGTGGAATATGCCATTACTCAACTCAATCAGTTTTCGAATAATATTAAGCAGGATAAAACATTTAGAAGAGCGTATAATTCTGCATTGAAAAAAGAAAATATTAGCTTATATATTAATTACAAAGACTGGCCTTTATTAGCGGCTACTTTTTTAGATGAAGGTCGGAGTAAAGAAACAAAAAACCTACAAAATTTTGCTTCATGGACGAGTCTGAATATTTCATTTGAGCAGGAAGGCATTCGAATGAAGGGCTATACACATCCTTCTACCGATAATTTATTACTCAAAGCATTAAGTGATGAAAAACAGCCTGAGCGCACACGGATAGCACAGGTATTACCGAATCATACTGCTTTGATGACCAGTATTGGTGTCAGAGATTTTAAGCCATTTTATAAACGTATAAAGCAGGCGAATGATAATGATTTTAAGGAATTTATATTGCCCTGGCTAGGTACAGAAATGGCTTATGTTATTACTGAGCCTCATGGAGATTCTTTTGATGCGGAGCAATTTGCAGTAATGCAGGTAAATAATAAGGAAAAAGCAGAACAATTACTTATTAGCTATGCCAAAAAGTGGCGAAAAACGGAAGAAGAAGTGTATTTGAATTTTAAACTTCGCAAACTTCCTGCTGAAGATTTACTGGAACCGGTTTTTGGAAAATCATTGAATCTTATCCGTTACCCGCACTATGTATTGCTGAATGATTATGCCATTTTTGCTAATTCCCGTTCAGCTTTAAAGCTGTGGATTGATAAGTACATGGTTGGTAAAACACTGGATAAATCTGAGCAATATTTGCAATTCAAAGAGCAAATGACCGAAACAGCAGGCTTGTATATTTATTTCAATAATGCAAGAATGCTTCAGTTATTGAAAAATTATTTTAATGATAAAACAGACAAAAGTCTGGAAAAGCAATTTACTTCATTTTCAAAATTCAGTCCGGGTGGTATTCAATTATTGGGTTTCAATCAGTCTTTTTTTACAAATGTATTGATTCCCTATCAGGAAAAACAACTGGCATCAACCAGTATAGTCTGGAAAGCTGATCTGGATGCAGAGGCGATCATCCCGCCTAAAGTGGTTCGTAATAAGATCAAAGATGAATATGAGATCATTGTTCAGGATGCCATGTACCGGCTATACCTGATCGGTAAAGATGGAAATATACGTTGGAAACGCCAGTTGGACAGCCCAATCTTATCTGATATACATGAGGTCGATATTTATGCTGATGATCGTTCTCAGCTGATGTTCAACACCGCAGATATGATGTATCTGATCGATCACAATGGCACAGATGAAGAAAGAAAAGGCTATCCTCGCCGTTTGCGGGATGTAACGAATGGCATGGCGGTATTTGATTATTATAATAATAAAGATTACAGGCTGTTTATAGGTGATTTGCAAGGCAATATTTTTGCTTACGAGAAAGCGGGAGAACCAATTACAGGTTGGTCGCCAAAGGCAGATATAGGTATTCTGGAGGAACCTGTTCAGCATTTTTTGGCAGCTAAAAAAGACTATCATGTAGCCCTGACTAACAAAGGGCAATTGCACTTGTTGGATGTTCGTGGCAAACACCATGTTCCACCGACTAATTTGGAGGGCGTATTTCCATCAGGTTTTGCCTGTGATGTGGCAGAGAAGCCTTATCGAATTGTTGCTGTGGACGACACAGGGATTGTCAGGGTAGCGAATCTTAGTGGTAAATTTTTCAGAATGAGTTTTAAGGTTGGTGATAATACAGATGTTCGTTTTACTTATGCCGATGTGTTGGCTGATAAACGTAAGGATTATATTGTTTTGAGTGCTAATAATGTAGCGGTCTATGATCACAGCGAGAAAAAATTAGAATGTCAGCTCAATGATCGACAAGAAGATATTTTTACGATTCAGTTATTGGGCAAAGAAAAAAGAAATATTGGTACAGTATCGCCTTCGAGCCGACTGATTTATTTGCTGGATGACAAGGGCAGACCGATGCCTGGTTTTCCTCTGGCAGGGACGACTCGTTTTGGAGTCAGCGATTTGTTTGATGAAGGCTTGGATGTATTGACTGTTGCTGATGGCGCTGTAGTCTATGCTTATCGCTTGTAAAAAGTCAGATTACTCACCATATTGCAAAATAAAAATATCCAGACTTCCAAGATTACCAATATTGATGTTTCCAAAACTGGCTGACCCAAAGTTGTTGCCAAGTACATAGATTAAACCTGACTTGTCAATGGCTATATCTTCTGCATAATCTGGGTTTATACCTCCTCCTTTTTCAATCCATAATAAGGTACCCAGACCATTATATTTTGCAGTGAATATATCACCTCCACCAAGCCCCGTAAGGCTAGTATTTTCAAAATTTGCCAATCCCTGGAAAGTACCGGTTAGATAAATGTTTCCATCTGAATCAAGGGAGATACTTTTCCCTCTGTCATAGCCTGTTCCGCCTGCTCTGTTTAACCATTCTATTGAATTGTTGCTATTGTATTTTGCGATAAAAATATCTTCTGCACCTTCACTGACCAAGGAGTCACCGACATCAAAATAAGCGGTCTCTTCAAAGCGTCCGGTGATATAGAAATTGTCCTGATTATCTATGATAATTTTACTGCTATAATCATTGCCTGCACCTCCTATAACCTTTGCGAATAAAAAGCTGCCATTATTATTACATTTTGCAATAAAAGCATCTTGAGCACCCAAAACATTATAACTGATATTTCCAAAACTTCCTGTACCTTCAACTAGACCTGTCATGAGAATGTTACCATCACTATCTACAGCTAATGAATGACCATAATCATTACCTGTTCCTCCTGCTGTTTGTACCCATATAAGATTTCCGGTACTATTGTATTTTAAGACGAAAATATCTTCAGCTCCTGCACTTGTTACCGTTGTATTACTGAAATTCGCTGTGCCTGAAAATGAGCCAATAAGGTAAATATTGCCATTGGTATCTAGGCTAATCCCTTTGGCATATTCAGATAAATTTCCTCCATCATGCTGCGCCCATAATAAATTGCCATTGATGTCATATTTTGCCAGAAAAATATCATGACCTCCATTGCTGGTCAGGCTTGTTCCTTCAAAGTTTATGCTATTATTAAAATGCCCTGAAAGGTATATATTTCCTGAAATATCGGTAATAATATCAAGTCCTTTTTCATATTCTAAACCACCAATGTTTTTTATCCATTGTAAATTACCTGAATTATATTTTGCCATAAAGGCGTTGGTATTACCTGTGGCAGTCATACTGTATCCTTCCAGCGTAATGGTTCCTTCATAAAAGCCTGTGATATATACGTTTCCGAAAGCATCTGCTGTAATGCTTGTTCCATAATCAGTCATTGATCCACCAATAGAATTGGCATTAATTGCTAAGCCCATAGGTGCATCCTGACAGAGACATTCCCACTTATCGTCTTGGTAAATACGAAGGCAATGAAAGTCATTGTCGTAAGCCATAAGTCCTTCTACAGGATTGGGAATATTCCTTATTTGAGCATGGCTCATTCGGGGCATCAAGACCCCTTTACTTTGGCTTTGAATATCTAATATAGCACTATTGTGTGGCGGCGAGCCATCCTCATTGATAGAAGAAGGAAGTTGTGTATTATTATTTTGGGCATAACTGATAGTTGCTGTGCCAAGCAAGATAAGCAAACAGGTGAATATACAGGCTTTTGTCATGCTTCTTTATACGAAGTATTGTATTTGGTGTTACGTATAAAAAGCATCAAGTTTACTGCTTGAACTATAGAAAGCTTATGGCTTGATCTGGCTAACAATAGTAGTGTCAGTTATCTTATCGTCTTCTGCTAATAAAAATGCCTTACTCAAAACCAAAGACAAACCCCTGTCGCCTTCAAAGGGTAAAAATAGTTTATCAGTCGCTTTTGCCCCTCCACGATCTGGAACGATACATAAATATTGGTCATTGGGTTCCATCAGGATATTGGTACTGCCAATGTGAATTTTATATTCCCGTAATTTACCTTTTACCCTTAAAAATTTGCCGTCAATTCTTGCTATATCTCTGATTTTTAGCCTTGGAACGAGCTTCTCTAAGACTTGCTTACGAGTTTTGGCGACTTCAGTGAGATCACCGAAAGAATAGGATTCCCAATAATCTCTGAATTGTGTTAAGCCGCCGTTATCTCTCCAATTGGGATCATTGCCCACACTGGCTACGCCAACAAAGAGGTCGACATCTCGCATGACTTCAGAAAAAACGATTTTAGGAATATCAACTAACTCTACGGTTTGCTGCTGTTCATTAAGAAATTTTACCTGATCTGTAGAGACATAATTAAGAATGCCGGAATCTGTATGTTCTCCTTCGGCATATAATTCATTGATCCAATATTCTGCCGTAATTCCATAGGCTTTGAGTGGCAGGATGGCTATTTCGCAATCACGCCCATCGTCATAAACTCCAAGTAAAGAATATTTCCAGCCTCGCCCATTGGCCAATGCACTGAACTGGAGTTGTTTGAGCAGATGTGCTGCCATACGATTGCTATACATACGAGTATTGATCTCGGCATCTGTGAGTATGTATACTTCACGGTAAGCTTGTTTCATAGGTTGGCGTATTTGCAGGGTTTCCAAACGATTGCGCCAGACCAATACCTGCTCTGTTTCTTCATGTACAGGGTGCCAAAGACTGACTTTTGTATTTGTGTTTGCTTTGACTTCATTGCCGCTGGCATCCTGCCATATGTCACCTTGCCTGATTACACTGACTTTGTCTTTTCCATTATCGAAACACCAGATAAGCTTATTGGCTAAAAAGCCTATTAGTCCATGTTTTACATAATATTGTTCAAATTTATCATAATCCAGTTCACGATCAGCAACATATAAGCGGTCAATTCGATTTCTTTGAGCAGTCAGTTGTTTTTTGATGTTTTTAAATTCTTCTTTGGCTTTGTTGTATTTGTTTTTGTGTTTGGTTGTGTTTTTTACAAATGCAGGTACAGTTTTTTGAATTTTACCATCAGGTTTGATCCAGCGTTGGCTGGCTTTACCAATACCTAAAAGTTCAAATTCTAGTGCATAATCATCAAATTCCAGTATTTTTCTTCCATTCTCCAATCCATAATCAGCAACGGCTAATTCCTGAATTTCTTCTGGCTTAATATTGAGCCTTTCTGCTGCTGCGTTCAGGTACTTTTGAATGAGCTTTTTAGTATTGTTTTGTCGAATGACGGTACCAAGTTGAGATAAATGACTAATGCCTAATAAGCCTTTGGTATTGCCCAGTACATATAGGCAGGCGTTTCCAACTGCACCGGAGGCTGGACCTACGCCGGGTATTTTTTTGAAAGCACGTTCTGCTAGTTGGGCTAGTAAATTCAGTGTCTTGGTATCATGAAACTGGGCTAGCGACCAAACCAATCCTTTTGCTACAGTGGCATTACCTTCTTCAAGAAAGGTGTAGTACTCATAAGTATAATTATTGCTGTGAGAAATAGAGCGTTGAGTTTTTTGCATAGGAATAATAGCTTCCAACCATTTCAATACATGATTTTTATATTTTTGTATACCTATACTGTCTACGATTTCTTTTGCTTTGGTCTGGAATTTTTTACTGGGTTTGCCTGCATTAGCTTTTTGGGTATGGTGCAACATTTGATACAGAGCAGACTTTAATGTTGCATCCTTTACGGCTGATAATTGTTTATTGACAAAAATACCAAAGTCGTCCTCTTCACTCATCTGGTAAGGTGGTACGCCGTCTCCATGAATGATTTTGATAATCCTGCTTTCTAGTTTTTTCATGGGTTTTGCCCAGTAATCATGGGGTGTTTTGATTTCATCCCAGGCTGCCATATCACTTATGAAATTCCTCATGTTGTCAGAAAGTCCATGTTTTTTGACATGTTTCTCCAGGTGTGTAAAAGTGTGTGCCAGCGGCCAATCAACGAAGCGTATTTTTTCTTTCGCATATTCATGGTAAGCGGTAAACAGCCCGATGAGTTCTTCTTCTGTAAATTCTATTTTTTGCCGGACTAGATTGGTCATAACCAAATACTTGGGCGAATGAGGTCCTTTTGCAGATTCTTCCACGAGGTAAAAGAAGAGTTCTTTTTTGAAAGTATTGTCTTTTGCTTTTACTTCGGCGTAGGTTTTGAGGTCGCTGAGTTTGGCTTGTTCGTAGGGGGCGATCTCTTTTGATTTGTTGTGTAATTCGATGAGTAGTCTTTTGGTAATATCGGCGTAGACTGATTTTGTGGTGGGGCTAGCTAGTAAGTCTTTTAGTTTTTTGAACATAATTTATCAGTATACAGGCTTTATAAATGAAGCTAAAAATAAACATTTCTGTCCAATTACTTATACTTAAGGAAGTCCTCTAAATAAGGAATAGCGAAGTATGAACTCAAGGAGGAGCAATAGAATCGCCAATCCTGCCCAGGGATAGAATATTTCATCGTAACGTTTGATGGTGGTCACTTCGATTTTTGTTTTTTCCAGTTGGTCGATGTAATTATAAATGCCTTCCAGAACGGCTTTATTGGTGGCACGAAAATATTGTCCACCTGTCATATCTGCAATTTGCATTAATAATTTTTCATCAATTTCTACTTTAACAAAGCCAAACATATATCGACCATCTCCCCGCCTTCTGACTGGTGCGTAGGCATCACCGCTAGAGCCGATTCCTATGGTATAGACCTTTATGCCCAATTCGCTGGCAATTTCTGCGGCAGTCATTGGCTTTACATAGTCGCCTGAATTATTGACGCCATCTGTTAGCAAGATAACTACTTTGCTTTTGGATTTGCTGTCTTTGAGTCGATTAACGGCGGTAGCCAGCCCTAAGCCTATCGCTGTTCCGTCTTCCAAAATACCACAACGTAAACCTGCAAGCATTTCTTTAATAACTTTATGGTCCGTTGTTATAGGGCTTTGTGTGAAGGCTTCACCAGCAAAAACGGATAAACCAATACGATCATATTTTCTTTTATCAACAAATTCAGCGGCTACTTCCTTACTGGCTTCAAGGCGGTCGGGTGGGAAATCTTTTGCAAGCATACTACTCGATACATCCATAACCATAAATATATCGACTCCTTCTGCTTCTACTTTTTCTTCTGTATTGGTCATTTGAGGTCGTGCTATGGCAACTACCAAAGCCCCAAAAGCCAGCATCCGCAATATGGGCAGCAAAATTCGCAAACGACCACGTATAGAGCTTCCTCCTTCGAAGGCTGCTAAAGTAGACATTCTGACTGTGGCGTGTCTGCGCCTGTATTGCCAGAAATAATAAAATGCCATTAAAGGAATTAATATTAATAATAGCAATAATGGACGATGCTTGAAAGCTGCATTGCCCTGAAATGTGCTGAATATGTTGAATAAGTCAAACAAGTTTTTCTGATATTATCTGTTATGCTTTGCTAAATTCTGGACATCCTCCTCGCTTAAGTCGCATTTGGTGGCATGGATGAATTCGTATGCTGTTTCCAATGCTTCTTCATGAACAGAAGGTCCTGGTTTTGATTTGGCGAATTTTACCAGATCAGATGCCTGTAAAGTAGCTTCTAGTTTACTGGTTAAAGTATCTGGGAAACGTTCTTTTTGGAACCAATCCAGAATTTCTTCGGTGGTAGATTCCAGTGCGTTTATCTTATAACGACCGCCCAAATATTCCCTAAAAACAAAAGTCAGGCGTGTATAGTATTCTTTCGTTTTATCTTGTTGCCAAAGTTTTTCTTTTTCCAGTACCTGTAACTTTTCCAGGGCAACTATATGGGGAGGTGGTATATATACTTCTTCTTCTTCAACTGGCTCTGTTTTTCTTTTTCTTCTTAAGAATATATAGATCAGCAGACCAATTAAAGCAAGCCCTCCGAGCACCATGCCCAATATACGAAGGATTTCTCCCATTGTGATTGGCTCTCTCATGATTGGTTTGATCGGGGCAACAAAGGTACTGTCAATATTCATTGTATTGACCAAGAGACTTAAAGACTGACTATAGAGCGTTTGCGTAGAACCGCCTTGTATGTAGGTGAAGGGTAGAGGAGGAATTTCATACACACCGGAATCGAAAGCAGCAACAGTGATATTTTGTTGTATTACCAAATCCGGACGGGTATTCAGTGTGTCTATTTTTCCTATGTTTACAATTTCCAGTTTGCCCAATTGCTCATTATTGAGTTCTGGGAATTGGACTTCTACTGCTGCCGGACGATTTACTATAAGGTGAATATCTGTCTGATCGCCAATAAGCATTACGGTGCTGTCTACTGAAGCGGAGACAGTGATACGTTGGGCATAGGCAGAAGTGGCGATGAGAAGTAGTGCAAAGCCAAGACAAACTAAATGCTTAAAGCTGTTTATGAGCTTACCTTTTTTTATGTTCATATAATATTTTAGTATGAATTTCATACTGTCTATTGTCTTCTTTTAAAGTATTTTAATAAGGCATTGACATAGGATTCATTTGTTTGAATACTGACTACGCCGGAATTGGATTTCAGGAAAGTATTTTTGAAATAAGTATAATTTCCTTTGAACCAATCTTCATATTTTTTTCGGGTCGATTTGTCAGAGCTGTCTATCCAGAGTTGCTCACCTGTTTCGGGGTCGAGTGTATGTATTAGTCCGACAGGGGGCAATTCTTGTTCGGCAGGATCATACAGATGGATGCCGGTAATATCGTGACGGCGGGCGGCTACCCGCAGGGCATCCTCATAATCGCGTGTCATGAAATCTGATAAAACAAAGGCTATACTTCGTTTTTTAAGGAAATTATTGAGGTAACGAAGGGCTTCTGCCAAATCAGTTCCTTTACCTGCTGGTTTGTAATCCAATAATTCGCGAATAATGCGGAGTACATGAGTTTTACCTTTTTTGGGCGGGATAAATTTTTCAATTTTATCCGAAAAGAAAATGACACCAACTTTATCATTATTGGTCATGGCTGAGAAAGCCAATACTGCACAAATTTCTGTGATGATCTCATTTTTCATCTGGTTTCGGGTACCAAAAAAAGACGATGGACTTACATCTACGAGTACCATCACTGTCAGCTCGCGTTCTTCTTCAAATACCTTAACATAAGGCTGATTATACCGAGCAGTAACATTCCAGTCGATATTACGAACATCATCACCATATTGATAATCACGAACTTCACTGAAAGACATACCTCGCCCCTTAAAGGCACTCTGATACTCACCTGAAAAGATGTGTTTGCTGAGTCCTTTTACTTTGATCTCAATCTTTCGTACTTTTTTGAGCAGTTCGCTTGCTTCCATATTTATTGTTTCAAATAAGGCTCTAGTTTGTCAAAAGGAACAGTTACTGATTGTGTGCCAAAAAGAGTGTTGAATTTTGTGCTGAAATTTACTCCGTTTTCACGTAATGTAAAATACCTAAAAGGATTTTTTTTCAACCATTCCTTAAACAAATCATCTTTATAAAAAGGGCGTTTTTTTAATTCTTCAGCAATATAAGCTCTTACGTATTCTTGATAAGTAGTATTACTGAGCAAAATATCACTAAGTTGAATTTCTTTATCATTTTTCAGGTCATAATTTAGCGTATAAGTCTGATAATTATCCCATGTATTGGTAAAGGTAAAGCGCATACTGATCTTTTCATCATCAAAATGTTCTATATCATACCAGCCATAAGTCCTTAATACCGACCGATCGTCAGGGGAAACCAGCCCAATTGAATCCCTGATTGTTCTGGCTGTTTTTCGTGCATCCCGCAGCCAGAGATTATATTGTTCAAAGATTAGCCCATTTAGTTTTTTTTCGCCTTCCAGTTGAGGATAAAACACACTGATTGTTCGACTGTAATCTGTATATTCCAGACAGTGTATTCCCGCTTTTCTTTGCAATTTCATGCTAAATGGATAAGCATTGAAATCGGTATAATAGGTACAACTGATATTATCTGTGCCCATATTATTGCAGGTCAATATGCCAGGAGTTTTCAGGTTTTGATCTTCTAGTTTGAAATCGAGTGGTTCATTATCTATTTTACTTCGGGCAAATCCTGTAAAAGTCTGAGCTTCTTTTTCAGTATAAAAACTACACTCATATTGTTTCGGTTTTGGATGCTCAACAATAAGTACTACTTTTTTTTCATAAAGTAAACCTTCGTATACTTTCACCCATTTCCCTTTATCGCAAGGCGTGAGTTCTGTATCCTGTGGTTCTGATCGCCTGAGCGACATTGTTCCGCCTATTTTATTGGTATGATTCTGCCAGTTTGCATCAATTTCACCCGGAGTGATTGTGCCTTTTATGACGCCTGAGACTTTTCCCAGTGTATCTACTTCGTATAATTTCAACTGACTGCCATCAGCATCTCCATATAATTCAAAACGGGTATTGCTACGTAGATAAGTCGCATAACCCTGATAAGTTTTACCATCAGAACCCAGGATGATCGTCAGGTCATGCAGGTCATTCATCATCCCTTTATAATAACGTACCCACCACAAATTGACATCTTCATCAAACAAAGCCTTAACTTCATCTGCTGTAGCAGGTTGTCCGTATGTATAGCCTGCGAAATACAGGACAAACAATACGGCAGGGATGATTCGTTTCATGTGTGTTGTTTTACCATTACCTCATACTCCACATCAGGCAGAGCAAGGCTGGATCAAGGAACTTCTACTGTATTCAATATATGTCCAATAATGTCTTCCTGTGTAATATTTTCTGCCTCTGCCTCATAAGTCAGACCAATACGATGGCGAAGCACGTCATGACAGATAGAACGAATATCTTCCGGTATAACATATCCTCTGCGCTTTATAAAAGCATATGCTTTGGATGCCATCGCCAAATTGATACTGGCACGAGGCGAACCACCATAAGCGATCAGATTTTTTAGCTTGTTTAAGCCATGCTCTGCGGGTTGGCGACTAGCAAATACGATATCCAGAATATAGCGCTCTATTTTTTCATCCATATAAACGTCACGGACAGTTTTTCGGGCTTTCAGAACCGTTTGTGCGTCTACTACTGTATTCACTTTTTCAAATGCACCACCCAGTATATTCTGGCGCATGATCTGTTGTTCTTCATCTTTGGTCGGATAACCGATTTTTACTTTTAGCATAAAACGATCGACCTGTGCCTCTGGTAATGGATAGGTTCCTTCCTGTTCTATAGGATTTTGAGTTGCCAGTACCAGAAAAGGTTCTTTCAGTTTGAAGGTTTCTTTACCAATAGTGACCTGCCTTTCCTGCATAGCTTCCAATAAGGCTGCCTGTACTTTTGCCGGCGCTCGGTTGATCTCATCTGCCAGAACGAAATTGGCAAATACAGGTCCTTTCCTTACGGTAAATTCATTTTTAGCAGGATTATAGATCATGGTACCAATGATATCGGCAGGCAGGAGGTCGGGCGTAAATTGAATTCGGCTGAATTGCCCGCCTATGGCAGTAGAAAGTGTTTTAATAGCCAATGTTTTTGCCAGGCCTGGTAAGCCTTCTAATAAAACATGCCCTGAAGAAAGCAAACCTATCAACAGGCGCTCGATCATTGTTTTTTGTCCGATGATGACTTTGGATGTTTCGGCAGTCAAAGTCTCTACAAAGCTACTTTCTATTTTAATCCTTTCGTTGAGTGCTTGTATGTCTACTGAACCTTGCCCGCCAAGAGGGTTATTTACTTCATTTGATAAGTCCATATATCTAGATGTTGAACGTATGTTTAAATATATTCAGATTAAGAACGTGTTTAAAGTGGAACAAAATTAATAGATTGTTCAGTATTATGGAGCCTAGTTGGAAGAGTTTTTTCGATTTAGGATTTTTTTAACGTCTATTCATTGATTTGTGAGATAATAAAGGAATAAACCAATTACTTAGGTGCCATCATCATAGATTCTGCGTGAAGCTATAGAACGCCCTAATGTTACTTCATCGGCATATTCGAGTTCTCCGCCGAAAGAAATGCCCCGTGCAAGTGTTGTTACTTTTACATCGAAAGGCTGGAGTTGTTTGGACAAATAGAAAATAGTGGTATCGCCGTCGATAGTTGGGCTAATTGCCATGATAACCTCTTTTATAGTACCAGCTTTTACCCGTTCTATTAAAGCTTCAATATTCAGATCGCCAGGGCCAACACCTTCTATTGGAGAGATCACGCCGCCTAGTACATGAAAAAGCCCACGGTATTGATTGGTGTTTTCAATTGCCATAATATCCCGAATACTTTCTACTACACAGACTGTAGAGCGCTCTCGGGCTGTATTTGTACATATAGAGCAGACAGTAGAATCAGAAATATTAAAACAAGTAGAACAAAACTGTATGTTTTTGCGCATTTTCATAACAGTGTCGCAAAATGCCTCGGAAGTTTCTGTTGGCATATTCAGCAAATGAAGGGTCAGTCGCAAGGCTGTTTTTTTGCCAATACCAGGTAAGGTCGCAAAGGCATTGACGGAGTCTTCTATCAATTTTGATGAAAAGTTCATATGCTTGCAAATTTACAATACTTCGTGGTGGTTTTATAACTATTTTTTTTACTAAATTCTAAGACTCCTTAAAATTGATAAATACAGGTGAAACATTGAAAAAACGCTTTCCCAGGTATTTGCTCAACACTTTATCTACTTTCCTGCCGAGATTGATCTGATTATTCAGACTGGAAAAATGCAGCCTGAAATCCTTGTTTTTAAAACTGTATTGCAGAGCTGCGCCGGCATCTAACATTGTAGCCGTTTGAATACCATTTTCTTTGGCGATCAAGGCGGCTTCTTTGATATTAATAAGCCCACCATTGCCTGATACTATAAAGACTATTTGTCCATCTTTATCCATACCTGACAGGCTTCTGTAAGTTCTGCTTTTCAGATAGGCTGCTCCTCTATCCATATTGAGAATATAATGCCATATGGTTCCATTTTTCATGACGGAAGGATGTGCCTGACAAGAATAATCTACCTTCCCTGCTTTGTTTTCAAATAAGCTTTTGGGACCGACAAAGGCTTTTCCGCCAATGACTTTAAAATAACCTGAAGAACCTGAGGTTCTGCCATGCTTTTTACCTTTTACGGTTACCTCTCCCCGATAATTGAATTGCTTATCATAGAATGAACTATTGATAGAAAAATTATACCCTTCACGAATTTGTTTTCTTGCTGTCGTGCCTGATTTTTGTAAGGAAACAGAAAAGTTTTGCTGATTTTTCAAGAAAGTGATTTTATATAATTTTGGCCGAGACACTACATTGTATATTCGCTTGATAATGCCGGTATTTTTTCTTCTTAAATTGACCTGATGGATAAGTACAGCATCATTCTGATATAATAGTTTCTGGTGTCTTGGGGCTGTATTGAAAGCTTCCCCATTATTATCCAATACAAAATGAATATGACTGGGAATTTTGAACAACCAAAGCCCCAGTAATAAAATTATAAACCATATAATACGGCGTTTTCTTTTTTTGCTCATATAATAAAAACGACTTTATCCAAAACAAAATTATATCAAACTTCGTAATAAACAATGATTATAACAAACACTTTGGAACAGTATTTGGAATTACTAAAGCATATATTATTTTTCCACCCAAAAATACTTTATCATGAGAAAAACCAGCATATTATTTATCCTAGCAGTACTGCTATCTCTTCCTTTGTTTGCTCAGAAAGATAAGAAGAAGGGAAAAGAGGATCAGGAAGCGCAGATTGAAGAAATGACCATTGACGGACAAATTGTCAGTATTTTAATCCAGGATGGTGATACTATTATCATTGCAGATTTAGACGATGTATCCTACAGTAGCCCTCGCAAATTTAAAGACAAAGAGGAACAACGTTATTATTTGAAAATGAAATACCATGCGGCGAAAGTTTATCCATATGGAGTGGAAGCTATCAAAGTATTCCGGGAAGTAGAAGAATGGTCGGAAGATAAAAAGAAGCGGGAACGCAAGAAGCATATTAAGCGATTGCAAAAAGACCTGAAAGAAAAATTTGAGGATCCACTTAAAAATCTGACAAAAACCCAAGGGCGGATTCTTGTAGAAATGGTAGAGCGGGAGACAGGTGCAACCACATTCCACATTATTAAATCACTGAAAGGTGGGGCTAAGGCTACCTGGTGGCATAATATTGGTAAATTGTGGGGGTATAACCTAAAGGAAGGATATATTCCTGAAAACGACCCTATACTTGAAACTATTTTAAGTAACTTTGACGTATCTCACGACGTAAATTAAATCACTCAATCAACATATTATGAAGAAAAAACTATTATTTTTTGCTGCTTTACTGATGTTCAGTACATACATGGTTGCTCAATCACCGGTGGGTATCTGGAAAACGGTAGATGATGAAACTGGTAAAGAAAAATCATACGTCGAAATCTATGAAAAAGATGGTAAACTGTATGGTAAGATTGTTGAGCTATTACTGGAAGAAGACAAAGGTAAGGTATGCGAACTATGCCCAGGTAAGAAAAAAAACCAGCCTGTTGAAGGTATGGTGATCCTGATGAACATGGAAAAAGAAAAAGATTATTGGAGTAGCGGCAAAATTCTTGATCCTAAGAATGGGAAAGAATACAAATGCTACATAGAGTTGGAAGGTGCAGATAAGCTGAAAGTACGTGGATATGTCGGTTTCTCTCTGTTGGGCAGAACACAATACTGGTATAGAAAGTAAAATTCCTAAACAGATTGGAATAAAAATTAAAAGTCCGGGCAATAAACGCCTGGACTTTTCTGTTTTTAGGGTGATATTACATAAGATATTAAAGTTTAAAAACTTTTTCAAACACAAAGAAATATTCACCTATGGTAAAAAAATCTACACAACATTTACTCCTACAAAACATCTACGGCGAAACCAGCAAGAATGAGCGCAACATCATCGAACAACTTATACAAGATGATTTCTTTGTAAAAGAAGAGCAGGCTATGTTGTTGGAAAGCTATCAGTCATTACCAAAAGTCAAACTTTTTCCTCCGAAGAAAGTTATCAGGAAAATTTTGGCACATAGCCAAAGTGAAGTCTGTGTTTAATTTTTGGTTTATCTAAAAAAGCATATTTTTACAATACTTATTAGGAATGAGGAGAAAATAAATTTACTTTCTTGGGCGAAGCTATTTTTTTCTTTTTCAAGGCGCGAAAACCGCACATAGCCTGAGCTACGTAAGGCTTTTTGCAACGCAGAAAAAGAAAAAAAGAGCGAGTCATAGTGTAAATTTATTTCCTCGTCATTCCTTACTGTTAGAAAGTAATAAGTATTTTTATATTTAGCGCTTTGCATAAATCAGCAGCCAAACCCAAACAACTTCTAACACTACAAACGACCACTCGCTATGAAATTTGACCAGCAGATCCGTAATTATATTTACGGAGAATTAGAAGCTCCGATCTCAGGCACTTATATCGACAATTATTCGCCTGCAACTGGTGAAGTGTATTCCAAAATTCCAGATTCAGACGAAAGGGATGTATTGCGGGCAGTCAAAGCTGCTGAACGTGCTTTCCCTGTCTGGTCGAATTGCGGTGTAAAAAAACGCTTTCGTGTAATGATGCGCATAGCAGATATTATCGAACAATATCTGGAAGATTTTGCACAGGCTGAGACAACTGATACTGGAAAGCCTATAACGCTCTCCCGCACGATTGATATTCCTCGTTCGCATAGTAATTTACGCTTTTTTGCTACGGCTATTCTGCACTTTGCATCTGAGGCGCATCATATGGAAAGGCAAGCCATCAACTATACCATGCGCCGTCCAATAGGTGTGGTTGGCTGTATCTCTCCCTGGAATTTACCCTTATATCTCTTTACCTGGAAAATTGCACCAGCACTAGCTGCCGGAAATTGTGTAGTGGCAAAGCCTTCTGAAATTACTCCAATGACTGCTTATTTGTTATCAAAAGCCTGCATAGAAGCCGGACTTCCCGCCGGCGTACTCAATATTGTTCATGGATACGGACAAAAGGCAGGACAGGCAATAGTTGAACATCCTTTAGTCAAAGCTGTATCTTTTACAGGCGGAACAGCTACAGGAAAAAGAATTGCTACACTAACAGCACCGCATTTCAAAAAAGTTTCACTGGAACTAGGCGGGAAAAACCCAAATGTCATTTTTGCTGATTGTGATTTTGAAAAAATGATGACGACTACAGTGCGTTCTTCATTTGCCAATCAGGGACAAATATGTCTTTGTGGTTCACGTATTTTTGTTGAAAAACATCTGTACGAACTATTCAGAGATGAATTTGTAAAACGAGTCAAAAAAATGGTCATTGGTAATCCTTATTCCGATAAGACTGACCTGGGAGCTGTGGTTTCTAAAGAGCATAAAGAGAAAATACTCAGCTATATTGAACTGGCAAAAGAAGAAGGAGGTGAAATATTATATGGTGGTGAAGTTGTTGAAGTTGCTGGGAAGTATGAAAATGGTTATTATCTACAGCCAACTATTATTGAAGGTTTGAATCATCAGTGCAAAACCAATCAGGAAGAAATTTTTGGACCAGTGGTAACAATCATGCCATTTGATACAGAAGAAGAGGTATTGGCTTACGCCAATAGCACGCAATATGGTTTGTCGGCTACTGTATGGACACAAAACATTTCTCGTGCTCAACGAATGGCAGAAAAACTGGAAGTAGGCATTGTATGGATCAACACCTGGCTTACCCGCGATTTGAGAACACCCTTTGGTGGAATGAAAAATTCAGGACTAGGGCGTGAAGGTGGTTGGGAGGCATTGCGCTTCTTTACTGAGCCTAAAAATGTCTGTATCCACGTCTAAATGAAAAAAATGTAGAAATATTAAAACCTTTTTGAACTTTCTATGTTCAACTTAGCTAAGAAGCTGAAGTAGGCTACTTTACATTCTAAAACATATAGAATTTACGATTTGGCTATTTACTCCATAAGGGATTTGGAACAACTTTCCGGAATCAAAGCGCACACCATCAGGATGTGGGAAAAGCGCTATAAATTGATTAGTCCGAATCGTACTCAGACCAATATCCGTTATTATACTGACGATGACCTACGCTTTTTACTTAACGTGGGGCTACTGAACCGCAATGGCATAAAAATCTCTAAGATCGCCAAAATGACGGAGGAGGAAATATCAGAAAAAGTGGCGGCTATTTCCGAAGTTAACCCTGAACATGGCACACAGCTCGACGCCCTGACCATCTCCATGATAGAGATGGATCAATATAAGTTCAATCGCATTGTATCGACCAATATCAAGCAGCTCGGACTGGAAAAAACGATGATCGATGTCATCAATCCATTTTTGAGTAAGCTAACAGTGCTTTGGCTGACAGGCTCTATTAATCCTGTTCAGGTACATTTTATCACTTACCTTATACGACAAAAAATTATCGTAGCTATTGATAAAATACCCGTAAAACCGCTTAATGACCGTAAGAAATTTTTATTGTATTTGCCAGAAGGTGAAATTCAGGAACTTATTCTGCTTTTTGCTCATTATTTGCTGCGAATGAGGGATAATATAGTTATTTATCTGGGGCAAAATATTCCTCTGGAAGAACTAAATGCCCTCAAAAAAATTCATCAGCCTCATTATATTTACACCATTCTATCTCCTTCACTCAAAGAGCCTGTACAGGGGTATATCAATCGCCTTAGTGAAATTTTTCCAGATACCCATATTCTATTATCCGGTTATCAGGCAGCACAAGAAGATATTCAGCTTCCTGAACATGCCCGTCTATTGGAAACACTTTCCGAAACTATCGAATTTTTAGATCAGCTTGCCGCTGAGTAGGAAATTACACCAGCCATTTGTAGTTTACAGCAATTAATTTTCTTCATTATTACAGCTCTCTGTATCTATTGAAAATTCTGCACCGACTTCCACAGAAAAGCCTGGATTTAACATAATCATCTCTCCGGCCGAAAACTCTACAGAAGTTCCAGCATTAACAGCTCCGTCAGCATTGACACAAGTCTCTGCCTGATAGTTTCCATCAGGTATGTTGCCTGTAGGCATAATTAATGTAGGACAGGGATTATTGTTGCAGGGAAGTGGATTCCCCGAAGCATCAAATAGTTCGATATATTGCCCTAATACCTGAACAGCAACAGATGCTTCCAGATCATTGTTGTCTGTAACTGTCACTTCATATATGTCTGGTGTAAGTTCAGTGATAGAAGATGTTGTCTCCCCGGTATTCCATTTATAAGAATAAGGCGGAGTGCCACCTGAAACCTCCACTGATGCTAATCCTAATGTATTGCATTGGGCATGGATCGTTGTTGCATTAAGTTCAGGCCCTCCTCCTGATAATACAAACTCATTATACTCATCATACACTGTTGTACCTGCTCCCATACTATAATCATTATCAATCTCTATCCTACTGCCATCACCAACACTGATACTAAAATCACCATCAAAAGAATTATCTAAAACTATGGTAAATGTAGCAATAGCTCCATCACAGAATTGATTATTCCCATCTATACGGGTTAGTGCTACATATAATGTGTTATTGTCAGAATGATAAAGACTAAAAGCATGATGAGGAGCTAAAGAAGAGCCTGTGGTATCCATTGTGATGGATGTGATGGGCGTATTCTCAAGGTTGAAGACACACGAAACACCATGTGCATAAACCGGATTACCTTCAAAATCTCTGACATGAAGTCCATATTGATAAATATTGCCAACTTCGCTGATCAGTTCAAGTTGATAATAGAATAAAGTACTCGCCAATACAAAACTTGATGGCATAGTGCTACTACATACTTCATTATAATTACTGAGCCACACATCCAGATCGTCAAAATCTACGACTCCGTTGCCATCTCCATCCTGATGTTTACTATTGATTCCTTCAACATTCTGAGACCAGTCTGTTGCCATCTGTGGAATCCATTCAGATGTTGCGTTAAGGCGTGGAGAACCTGTATAAGTAACTGCTTCGCCCCAGAATATTTCATCTGTCTGATCTACAACACAGTCATTATTAAAATCTCCGGGATTAACCGCACCACTACAATCACTGGCTCCATTGAGACAAAAAGATTCCCAGGTAGCATTAAATCCATTTCCTGCACTGATATTTGCGCTGGTATTAAAATTAGAACTAAGCTGGTTACATAGAACGCTAAGTCCTTCTTCATAACAGCCAGAAAGTAGGTTGTCATGTGTATATAATGCACCCAGATTAGCAGCATTGGTCAATTCTATGGGAAGACCACCAGTGAGGTTATTATTATTCAAATAGAGGACTGTTAGTCCAGGTAAATTCCCGAAACTCACAGATATTTCTCCGCTCAGCGAATTAGTACCTAAATTAATAATTCCGATGCTTGACAGACCGCCAATTTCATCAGGAATAACTCCGCTAAGGTTGTTCTCGCTTAAATCCAGAAAAGTCATGTATTCCAGATCACCAATAGCGGCGGGCAATGTACCGCTTAGTCCACGATTGCGGAGATTCAACACCTTCACACAACCATTAGGATTCAGGCTTACGCCCTCCCAGGTAGTCATGGGCCAGAATAGCTCCCAGGGATCACTCCACTGTGCGCCATTGGTAGCATAATATAATTCCACTAATGCCAGAGAATCGCTTTGGCGACAATTACAGTTACCTGCGACAATATCACATACAGCCTCGAAGACATTTTCCTGAAGCGTAGTTAATCCCGTATTACGTTCTATGATATCTGAGAGACTTGTATTCTCTATTTCCATAATATCACTCATCAGTACAGGATCATTGAGATAAAAATAATAATCTCCATCACGTAGTCTCCTGAATTGCTCTGCGAGCATATTATGCAGCGTAAGTCCTATCTGAGAACCGGGTAGTTTATCTTCCGACAATAAGCCTACCCATAGATCAATATCGTCCACATTTCCGTAAAGGGTTGCCAGATTTGCCTCTAAGGTGGCATCACTCGTAATATCTGCAAAACTAACTGCTGAACTACCTGTAAACGCATTGCGATAAGCATTATAATCTGCTAATCCGTGGTCACGTCCTCTCTGTATATTGAAACTTGCCAGATCGAAGCCGGTACCACCTACCGGGGCAAATAGAAAAGTACGCAGTTCTTCTACAATCTTAATATCAATTTCTTCCTGATATTGAACAGACAAACCTTTTAAAACCGGATCAATGCCATTGGCGGCAGTCAGTGAAGGATTGAAAAATGCCTGAATCAGAGACACTCTTCCTGAGGCTACAAGACTTCCATTATCATTTACCAATAGTAATTCCGGTGGCACCATCGTATGCCCAAGTCGGAAAGCTGCCGTAGAAAAACCATTAAATAAATCGGGCTGAACGGTATTGTCATAGCCAGTATAAGCAGTTAAGTTTACACCCAAAGCTGGTAGGAATTCATTATAAGTAATGCTTTGCAATAAGGCGACTACACGTTTTTTAGCAATGCGATAAATCGTTTCATCATCGAACATTGGATCATAATTATTCGCTGTAATAATCTCGTCACAGAGTCGGTTATGTTCTCGTACAAACAGAGTATGTAAGGCTGTGAGACTAGACTGTTCATTGGCACGTACATCGCCAGCCACAAAGACAGGAGTATCGGGATTCTCTCCTGCCATAAAAGGCGCATCCTCGTTTATAGGACTGTTGAGTTCACCATCGGTAGTATTATAAGGTAGCAGATTCCCTGCGGAGGTTTTGAGTCTTCCGCCATTGCCAGTTCGTAGCCAGGTTGCCCGAATCTGGTCGGCACCATAAACATTCGAGCCATCAATCCATGCGGTAATCAAATTTACCTGCTCACGTGGCGTATTTACACCACTTCCTTCCACAACCTCAGAGCGATGAAAACTAAGCATATTGGTAATCAAATCACCCGGCGCACCCGTCTCGGAAATATAAGCAGACTCCATTTCATTTTCTGGTGTTATACCAATGTCGTGATCGAGAAACTGTCCCCAGCTAAATACAAAGGAGCTCAGTGTGGCGGAAGGAGGTGTATTACCTTGCTGAACGATAAGATTACTAATGACTCTCGGATTAGGGCGTGTCGTACCTCCGAGTGCATTGAGTGGATCGGTTGCTCCATACTCAGAAGACAGTTCACGAAGTAAAGGAATTTCTGTAGCTCCCCAGTTGGCATTTGCAAGATTATTGCATCGCCCGAAGGTGTTTCTGAAGAGCAGTTGTGTACCACAGGTAGACCGCAATTGACCTTCCTCTTGTTTATTTGTTTTCGGGTAGTTACTAATAGTACCGCTGAATATGTGATGGTATTCTGTCTGCCCAAAGACAGATGCACCGATAAGCCAGCAAAGTAATAATGACCAGGTTTTAAATTGTATTGTAGCTTTCATAGTTACACTTTTTATACTTTAAAAATGTTGCTTTGTCTGCTACAAATGTATGGGCTTCACATAGGTTTAAAAATGATTTATTTTGATTTTAATAAATGTTTTTTAGGTTAAAAATTGTTTATTAATTTTGATTATCAGTAGGTTAGTGATGTTATTTAGGTTTTAAATAAATTTAATAGGCTCTTAAAAACGGATTTGCACTTCCGAAGTACTAAGTGGTACTTCCAAACAATAAAATTGCTGCGCAAAAATACTAAATTACTCTTTCTGGTAGCAAAATTGCTGTGGGGAGCTATCAAGAGGTACTGTTCTGGAGTATAATTATTGTAAAGAAGTACTAAATGAAATGGTGTAGAATAAAATTACTATGTGGAGGTATCTTCTTGTACTTGTCAGGAGTAAATTTATTGAGAGGAAGTAGCACTTAGTACTCCCGAAGTGGAAAGTTGTTTCAGAGAAGTATTAAGTCGAGCTTATGAAGTATCAAATTACATCGGGCAAGTGATTAGTCGACCCCTCAAAGTACTAAGTTGATGTAGTAAGCTACTGGTTTAATCTTCTGATGTATTAAATTATTTCAAAGAAGTATTAAGCCGGGCTTCAGTACCGGGAAAATTTCGTACCGGCGCCTTTAATCACTGCTCGTATGTGTGTGTTCGGCGACTAAAGGCGCCGGTACATAAAAAAGCGCCTTTACCTTTCGATAAAGACGCTTTAAAATACCTCTGCATGGTACTATTATTTTGAATCATTTTGTCGTTCTCAGTTGCTCTTCTCACCCTTTTTATTCCCGAAACGGGAAAGCCCCACCCACTTCATAACAAAACTGACCAAAGGGGTTGGGTTTCCCTCCCGATTCCTATCGTGGAAGGGAACAAAAAGGGTGTGCAGAGGCAGACTAGTAACCTGGTTCCATCCATCATTACTGACCACCGTCACACGGTTCGATTTCCCCAGAGAATTCCGCTCCCTGCTCGACAGAAAAGCCCGATTGTAATATGATACGCTCTTCGGCTTTGTATCCTACATTTACACCAGTGGGGAGCGTGCCGTTGGAATTGACGGTGGTTTTTGCCTGATATAAACTTCCTGAAACTGTACCGTTGGGCATCAGTAAAGTCGGGCACGGACTGTAATTACAATTGATTAGATTACCATTTTCATCATAATAAGGCAAATAATCACCTTTTACTTCTATTTCCAGTGTTTCAGTTAGCCCATAAACATCAGTAATGGTGACTTCGTAAAAATCAGCAGTTAAGTCAGTAATTTCGGGACCAGTATCACCTGTATTCCAGTAATAACTAATAGGAAAAGTACCTCCTACGACATTGACAGTGGCAGTGCCCGGTTGATTACAGTCCACATGAGTAACATTGGCCGTGACGAGCATATTGGTTGCCGAGGGTGAACCTTCCGTTCCTATACCATAGAAATCCAATCCAGAAATCCCATTGATTGAACCATCGGCGTTCATACGTAATCCGCTCTGCACCCCAATCTTGGGTGGTTCGCCTGAGGGCAGATCTCCTTCTATTACGATAAAAGTAACTACCGGCCCTATACATTCTTTGTTGATGCCATCTGTACGGGTAAGGGCGGCATGGTACTGATTACGCAGGGTATCGAATACCGATATAGCCGCCATCGGTTCCAGTGAAGAACCTGTGGTATCCATACTAACCAAGGCAATAGGCACATCCTCAAAATCCAGTACGAGCGATACGCCGTGGGCTTCTGCCGGAGCGCCATTATCGTCTGTGATATATAGCTCGTATTGTGGTGTGCCTAAGACACGTACCAATTCATAGTTCACTGGAGAAGAAAGGGTGAATGGGGCATAATTATGTGTCTCCCCAAAATTATCAAGGATGACATCTATATCGTCTGTATCGACTATTCCATTACCATCTGCATCTTGGTGTTTGCTGTTGACTCCCTGTACGTCCTGCATCCAGTCGGGGGCATCTTGTGGTATCCAGTCGGTAGTGGCATCGGGGCGAATGTCTCCTGTGTAACCTTCTGCCACGCCCCAGGTAAGGAGGTCTATTCCGTTGGCTATGCCGTCGTAGTTGAGGTCGCCAGGGTAGACTTTGGAGACGATTGGGCATATGCCTGCACGAGTGTTGCAGAAATCTTCCCAGGTGGCATCGAAGTTATTTCCGTTACTAATGGCAGAATTAGTATTCCACGTTGCCCCTAATTGAGTACAAAGAATAGCTAAAGTATCATTATAACAACCGTCTAAATTATTGTTTCTTAAATTCAGTGCCGAAACAGGAGTATTAATCAGATTTACCGGGATACTGCCAGAAATTTGATTGTCATACAAGTATAATGTACTCAAGCTAGATAGGTTTCCAAGCTCTGAGGGTATATTACCACTAATCTGATTTTTTGCTAATGATAAGATTCTTAACTTTTCTAAGTTCCCTAATTCGGGAGGAATATTTCCATTTATTTGATTGGTGGTTAAGGATAAGACAATAAGACTATTTAAATCACCTAATTCAGGAGGAATTCCGCTTAATAAATTATTATTTAGGTTTAGTGTTGTCAAATTAGTAAGGTTTCCAATTTCGCAGGGAATAATACCGCTAAGTTGGTTGTTGTATAACCAGAAATCAATTATATTGGTTAGACTTCCGACAGTAGTAGGGATTTCTCCACTAATTTGATTGAATGAAAGCCATAGACGTTCTAAATTATTGAGGTTTCCTATATCTTGAGGAATAATTCCATTAAGTCCATTATTGGATAATCGAAGTTCTGTTACGCAACCATTTTCATTTAGAGTTACCCCATACCAGTTATTTATTGTTAAACTCAGATCCCAGGTGTTTACCCAATTAGTGCCATCTGTAGAATTATACAATGCAACTAGAGCAAGTGAATCATTCTGACGACATGGACTATACATGCTGCATATTCCTGTCCCCGTATTCAGAAAATCTTCCCAAGACACATCAAAATTATTGCCATTGCTTACAGAAGAATTAGTACCAATAGAAAGGTTTAGTAAGCTAATATTGTAACAGCCACTAAGTTGGTTATTGTATAAAGAGAAAGTCTCTAAGCTATCTAAATTCCCTAAACCAGCAGGAATACTGCCACTAAGTTGATTATTGCTTAACCTCAAATCTATTAAACTACTTAGATTTTCCAATTCTGAAGGAATATAACCATATAATTGATTGTCTCGCAGAGATAAACCTGTAAGTTGATTTAAATTCCCTAGCTGAGGAGGTATATTTCCAGACAATTGATTTTCTGATAAATACAGCTTATCTAACTTTACCAGACTTCCTAACTCAAAAGGAATTTCACCATTAAGTTGATTTCCATATAAAGACAAGTATCTTAATTCACTTAAATTGCCTAGTTCAGGAGGAATATTACCACCTATAAATTGATTATTACCTAAATATAAATACCTTAAATCATTTAAATTGCCTAATTCAGGCGGAATATTTCCACTCAGCTGATTATTATATAAATACAAATACTTTAAGTTAACCAAGTTTCCTAATTCTTTTGGAATACTGTCATTGAGTTCATTGTACCCCAAATTTAGAATTATTAAATTATACAGCATCCCTAAACTGCTTGGAATATTACCAGTAATTTGAGTGTAGGATATTCGTAAATAAGTTAGACTTTCCATATTTCCTAACTCAGGGGGAATACTACCACCTAGTTGATAATTATTAGCCAAGTTTAAATACTCAACATTTTTCAAGTCACCTATTTCATATGGGATACTACCGATAAGATTATTATAACTCAAATCTAAAAATGTCACTTCTTTTAAGTTATTGAGTATCGAAGGTATATTACCAGATAAGTTATTTCCGATAATATTAACATCATCATCGCAATCGAAATCACCATCCATATCAACACAGCTAACACATCCATTCTCATCTATTCCGATTCCATACCACGTTCCCATATCTATACTGTTCGAAAATGTAGGATTTGCATTGAAAAAAACAGCGTCAGGCCAACCACTATTATTAGTCCAATTATCACCATCTGTGCTTAAGTATAAAGCTCTTAAAGCGATATAATTAGACTCTTCACAGCTAGGTTCAGAAGGTGCTACATAAGTGTCAAGTACTTCATGTAAATCCAATCGCCCATTGCTTACACATAATCCTGTCAATTCAGGAGTAACAATAGCTGTGTTTAGAATGACTTCTTTGATATCTAAATAAGTTCTACTAGTATCTTGCTCCAATAAAAGGGCACAAGAGCCTGTAACATGTGGTGTAGCTTGCGAAGTCCCTTCTAGCGTACGATACAAGGATTGTGGAAAGTTAAAAGCACTTAAAATAGAAGTGCCTGGTGCAGCTACATCCACACTATCAGCTCCATAATTAGAGCCTAGTCCATTTCCAAAAGTGGCCAGATTACCATTCTGATCTATAGCCGCTACCGAAATAATGTTATCTAAATCATAAGTGGCGGGGTATTGTGCCAGATTGGGATTGTCATTATCATAAGCATCATTTCCAGCGGCAGCGACAAAAAGATGTCCTGCTGCCTGGGCATTCTCTATCGCATCATATACAACCTGAGAGTAGCGAAAACTTCCCCAGCTATTGTTACTAATCGGCATATTCATCATTACGGCATAATTGATAGCTTCGGCAAGGCTGAAAGCGTCAGATTCATTAATCTCAAAACATTTCAGAGCTGCCATCTGCACCTCCCAGGTGACACCAGATATACCTATGCTATTATTGCCTTCCGCACCAATAATACCTGCTACGTGTGTTCCGTGGAAATAACTGTCTGTCGGGTCATTATTGTTTTCAAAGAAGTCCCAGCCGATAAAGTCATCGGCATAGCCATTATTATCATTGTCTATACCATCTATATCATCTTCATCAAATTGCCAGATGCCATTGACTAGTTCCAATACAACACCATCACCATCTGCATCTTCACCGAGGTTTTGCCAGATATTATTCACCAGATCAGGATGAAACCAGGAGATACCAGAATCAATGACCGCCACTTTTACAGAAGGGCTGCTACTTATGATGTCCCATGCTTCTGGTGCATTAATATCTACGCCAGTTGTGGGATTATCAAGCGCCCATTGTTCATTGAATCGGGCATCATTGGGCAGCGTATTTTGTTGTAACGAAGTGGTCATTGGTGCTTCTGCCAATCGAAAAATGTAGTTCGGTTCTATGTACTCAATATCTGAATGGTAGCGGTATTGCCCAGCCAGTTGTCGAATATCTGTGAGGCTTTGTGCGTCTTCCACTTCCCATAATTCGACGGCAGTTTGCGGTATGGCTTTTCGGGCAGTAGCTCGCATTTGCGCTTTCAGGTTGTTTTTTTGTACAGCCGTTCTCCCAGGTTTTAGTTTTACGATGATTTGTCCG
>JAHDFX010000268.1 GCA_020627965.1 Saprospiraceae bacterium
GCTGGATTAAATTGCCCAATGGGTTTAACCCCACAGATTTAGCAGACGGGGTATTGTTTATTCCGCGTCAGCGCACTAGTCAAATGGGTGGGGTGGATTTGTGGATAAAATATCACTTATAAATTCATCAACAAAATCGCTTGCTGCTCCATCCTCATGTGTTGGGACATGACCAAATCCTTCGGCTCTACGAACTTGATGTATACTATTGGCTTGTGCTTCTACAACTTGTCGAATCCCATCGTGTACCCAAGCACAATTATCTAATCCAGCTGTATTGGCTTCATCAATTTGATCTAAGCCTCCCCCACAACCGGGATCTAAATTCCCGTAGATATCTAAAGAGGGGATATTAAAGCCATTGCTGATGGCATCTTCAATTCCACTAAATTCATCTGGATTGGCAAACCAACCCACTTTTTCTGACGCTTCACTTATATTAAAATCTGCTGGAAAAACAAAACCAGGTTCACCTACCAAAGCAGCTATCAATGTTTCAGTTCTGTAAGAAGCCAAATGTGAATCCATAACAATACCATTAAGCTGAATCCCTTCCAAATTATAGGCATAAGCTAAACCAAAAGCACCGATAGATCCCGCACTGGTGCCATGTGCAAATACATGTGTTGTTGGATAGTTGGCTACCGTGTAATCAATGGCAGCCATATTGGCTTGTAAACCATTTACTTCGCCACCATTTGGGTTGTTGAGGTAAGGGGTGCCCATCCCAAGATGCAAATCATGATCACACATTGAAACAATTAAAATCCGATAACCTTCCCCAATTCTTCTCGAAAGTGTACTATTTATATTTTGTCCATTGTTGTTGATTGTTCTATATCTGAGTTGACCATCCCTTAGGTCCTCCATTGTTTTTTCTGTATTATGATTAGCTGGATTTCTAGGCGCCCCGGTTACTGGACTTACCCCAATCATATATTGTTGGTCTTCATTAAAATAACCAGCACCACCACCATGAAGAAATACCCATAGCGGTGCTTCGACTCCGGGGTTATTGGCAGGTTCAACTACGAGGAAGGTATAGTTACCCGAAAAACCACAATCATAAGCTGTGTTCCGATAAAAATCTATTTCTACAGAGATGGACTGAAAAGTTAAAGTTTCTTCTTCGGCAAGCGTTATGTTAGTTGTAGTTCTATCCAAAGGTGCCCAGCTGGGTGCACAGCCGCCAATAATTGCGGAAAAGTCAGCATTCACATCAGAAGAAAAGTCAGGCTCCAAATTGATGATTGTACCAGCCTCATAGACAACTGTTGAACCTGTAGCTACATCCCCTGTAGAAACAATACTATTTCCTGCCAGATAAGTACCTGAAGGAACAGGATTAGCTCCGCCGCCACCCAAATCTGCATCCGTCAAATCAGCAGGACAACTGCTCACATTTTGTGCGGCTAAATAATTAGCCATTAGTAAACAGATAAAAATTAAGGTTGAATTTTTCATGTTGAAGATTTTTAATACTGAATTTCCCCCGCTGGCGGCAGGGGTGCAGAGGGTGGAATTTGGGTAATTTTGGTCAGTTCCCCCCCCCTTCACCCCTCCAAATGGGGATAACTCAGCATTTTAGCAAAAGTGTATAGCAACTTAAAGGTAAATAGACTTTATTCTGAAATATTTTATACGTTATGGACAACCTTCAATATTAGCCTCACAATTAGCCCCCATCGGTACCTCAAACCCAATATCCAAACACACTAATTGACCTGCCTTTAGAACAACATTACTGTTAGCATCTACATCGGCTGAAACTAGAATATCAATGCCAGCATTATAAGTTCCTGAGGGTATAGTTGTATTCAACACGATAGTCGGAGGGCAAGAAAAATTACAAGAAGCGGTAGTGGTGAGTTGAATTGGATTTGTAGCAAAATTACTATAATTTAGTGCATTGGCCGGGCCTATATTTGATCGTAAATTGTATACTCTTTTTATCGCATGTAATTCTCGATAATCTGATGTAGAGCAGTCTGCACGGTATGGGTCTGTGCAGATGTTATTTGCAAAAGTAAATGAGGCACCGCAAGTTCCATAAGCTAATTGATCACCTGTACAATTGGAGTTTGGATTTGTGATGTTGTCTTCATAATAACTGTTTACGGCAGCATCAGTTCCGATAGCCAAAGTAGTGATAAAATCATGTCCAATGGCTAAAGCGCCAGCAGGACCTCTGACCAATTCACCCGTAACAAAGGCACTATTGGCGGTTTCAGGAACACCATCAATAGTTAGTCCCTGAGGATGGTTCAGGGAGAAATATTCCATTCCGGTAATATTCGTTTCAAAATCATATACATCGTAAATCGAAGGGACAGAATGAACCCTTAAGTCAGTAAAAACATCTTGTCTAACTTCATAGAAAATATTGGTCTTTTGCGTCAATGGTCCACTATTGGCACCCATTATAGATCGGATAGCTCTGACGGGACCATCTATGTTGGTGACAAAGGCATTTTCAGCAGCAGTAAATGTATCTTCTGATCGACCGCATACTCCAGGACCGAAAAAATATTGATGTCTATCGAGGATGTCAGCGCCACTTGATCCTGCTGTAGTGATTCTCCATTCATCCATGATCCACTCTGCCGAAAAACCTATAGTATATGCTGATGTTGTCACCGTACTCTGCTCTGGATTAATTCCAGTCAGCACGGCGAAATCATCTGGATAAGTTCCAGCCGTCAAGTTAAAAACGTAGTCAACATAATCTATTCCAGCGTCTTGACTCAGACTTCCATCCTGTTCAAAAATGTATATATATTTAATTTCGCTAGAAAGTGGATCGCTTATAGTAAGTTCGCAACAAGTATTAGGCAATGCACCTATTGGAGCAGTGGTGGCAGTTGATTGAGCACCTGCATCTCTATACATAAATGCCAACTCATCATCATTATCAAAATTTGGGTCGGGGTCGGCACCAACATAGGTATTGGCATCTGTATAGAACAGTACGTCATAGCCACTTTGGTTTGGAATATTTCCCTGACCGATAAATGGACCATAGGGTGAATTCACATTCATTAATGCCATTTCATCAAACTGTATGGGTACCTGTATCCAAGCATTGTCGTATTTGAAGGCAACTTTATTTGTAAAAGGCGTATTTAAAAGGCAAGGTAAATCGATGCCTTTAAAAACCACAGGATCATCTGATCTATCTGCTACTTGAGCATAAACACAATTGATAGAAATAAAAAAGATGAAAAAAAACGTCAATATTCTCATTGTAGAAAGTGTTTTTGTTTTAAAGTTTTTAATAGTCTGATCTTATTCCACCGTCAGATTTTGCCTTTCAACCAAAAAATCAAAAGACAACTCCGACAAGCTTTTTCCATTCACTGTAGCATTCCAGGCACCATGACCTGCATCAACCAAAGGGATTAATTCGTGGTAGATCCCTAATGAGTTGTATATACTATCTAATTCGGTGGCTTCTGAATACAAAACAGTTGGATCTGCGGTGCCATGAGCAATGAATAACTCAGGGTCATTTGAGTCGAATCTTTGGTATCCATAAATTAATTCCAGCACTTCTATAGATACGTTGGAGCCCCAGAAGTCTATGATGGTTTGTACTTCATACGTTTGAGACAAATTGGTGGTTGCTAAGGTACTGTCAACACTTAAACTGATTTCGTCTTTATAATCGCCCAACTCGGATACACTAATTCCTATTGAGGTGATTGCTCCTGCTGAACCGCCGCCGACAGTAATGTAATCCGTATTTATGTTATAATTATCTGCGTTGGCTACAATCCACCTTAAAGCTGCTTTAGCATCTCTGTGCGCAGGGTACATGGCAAGAAGTTGTCCGAGGCTTGCAGGATCAACACCAGTGGTAGCATCAATCCATGCTTGCGGTACTGTTCCTCTATCACCTAATAATCTATAATCAATAGAAAATACAACAAAGCCTCTTGCAGCAAAATATTGAGCCATATCCACAAGGGATTGTTGTTGTTTAGATCCACCTGAAAACCCGCCACCGTGAATTAACATCATCACAGGTCGGTTTTCCGAATTGTTGTCAGGCACATAGGAATCCATTAGTAAGGGGATAGGCGTGGCGTTTGGGCTATTCAAACTTTCATGACTAAGCCCTTCAGCATAGATAATATCTTCTACAACATTTACCTGATAAGTAGCATCTTGCTTCACGATTGGAGCAGATTGACAGCCTCCAATAATAGCTTCAAAATTACTGCTCGCCGGAGTCGAAAATCCATTTTCTAGTTTAATATTTACCCCGGCATCAAAAGTAACCGCAGCATTTCCATCAACGGAACTGTTGCAATTGACTTCTTCGCCTGCTACATAATTTCCTGTGGCCACCGGACTTGTCAATGACAAAATAGCCGGACAAGCTGGAATAGGAATAAAATCTCTTCCTATTATTTCCACTTCAGCTAATTTCATTTTATTCATCCCTACCGCCTGAATGCGGACATATTGCCCGAAAGCATTTAAATTATTAAAAGAAGCTTTTATTTTAGTTACGGAAGCAGCATTGGGTTCAAAATATTCGTAATCAGCTATACTTCTGGCAGTTGTTAAATCGGAATTATTAAATGGTGTATCTGATATCAAGACATAAAAATTTGAAAAATGAGCAGCGTTGGTTTCCATATCAGAACCATTTAATTCTACGGTATTCCAAATATCTATAAATTCAATTTCTTTTAATCCGCCAAGATCTAAGTCAAACCAAGGTTCATTTTCAATGTTGGTTTGAGAAAAACTACCCACTGGTAATAAGCCCCTTTGTTGGATTTGACAATTGATTCGTCCATTTATATTACCATCTATGGCTTTTTCTGCATTACAATCTATGTCATAGGTTAAATCCGTTGTATTATAATAATACGTCGTGTCATTGGTACTGCTTTGGCTAACGCTAGCCATTCTGCTAAGTAAATGATATGGATTCTCCGTATATAATGCAGCTTCGATTTGTGGATTCGCATACACTCCGGTAGCCGGTGCATTCATAATGTTGATCCTTACAGGAAAAGCCGTGTATTCATAAGTTCTTCTATTAGGAAGATATTCATTGATAATAAAATAGAGTTGATCATTATTAGAGGTATCTTTAAAAATGCCATTATTGCTTAGATATTCTTCAAATTTTGCCTGAGAAGCGAACTCGTAGATTCGTTCAGGATAATCCAACCTTAATGTTCCTTGAGCTTCGGCCTGCTTAATGCCCATTTTATAACTTCCTAAATCATCGGTAATTATTCCATCTACTTTAAACTGAAAATCACCTGTACTAAGATCAACAAACATTTCAGAAGAATCCAGGACAGTAAATGTAGTTGGTCTGGCAGTAACTTCTGTTGAACTTAGAAAAATAGGGTTGTCGGAATGTTCGGTATAAGGTAGCGGATATAAAGGAGATTCTTTTTCAATTTTGTACAGGCTAAGTATATTGCCTATTTCCAGATCAACAAAAACCCAGGGCGTTTGTCCATTATTTCTGGTTTTTAAACCCGCTACATTTGATCCTACTAATTTAGACACCTGAATCGCGTAACCTAAATCTGTTATCTTAATATTCTCAAATACGTGATTGTGAGAATGTTTCCACATAAAAACCCCAATACTATTGGCATTTTTTCCAGACAAGAAAACATCTTTGAACGAATAATCTGCCTGATATACGATAGATAGTCCCTGATTGGCTCCCCAGGCAATAAATCCATCAAATATAGAACGAGATTCGTGATTGACGCCCATATCCCGTTCAATAGAACGAAGTGCCTGATATGACCAAATGCAAGTCGTATTTTCCATGATTAAAGCAATTTCTACAGGCATTACGCCGTCGCCTTCAATACTATAACCATTTTTGTCTAAAGGAAATTGATCTATTTCAAAACCTGGGCGAGCAATAGCCAGTAAATCCGGATCTACCCGGTCGTGGTTAGTAATGGATGGGTTTAGATTCACCACTCCAACGCCTCGCCAGACATTAGCCGTTACATTGTTTCGGCAAACCACCCCTCTGCCTTTCATCGCCAGTCCTTCTCCGGTGAATAAATAGTCATCATGAAATAAAGCCGCATCATAAACATCCGTTGAATGTCCTTTAAAAATATCAACGAGCAAATTATCATCCCAAAAACCTAACTCACTTCCTGATTCAGATACAATACCAGCTCCTGTTACATCATAAACAACATTATCAGCAACAGTAGTATAAGCATCATGCTGTGTAATTCCCCATCCCGGATTTCCCCAAACGACGTTACCAGTAACGTAAGTCATATTATCTCCAAGCTTTGCACCTGTTTTATGCAAATGAATGGAATATCTTCCTCTGGAATTGGTAATGTCTTCTTTAGGGTTCCGCTGCATTTCACAGATCTCCTGCCCCAAAGCTGATATTTTAGAAGTAAATACTTTGGGTTCGAGCCATTGTTTCCAGATAAAATCATCAAGCAACTTAGCCTTGTTGGTTCTGCCCATTTCTTTAAATGCAGCATTGCGAATTTGAACATTCGTTGAATTGTGCATGGCCATTAAATGTCCTCTACGATGCACATTACTGATATCCGCAGAGCTGAATTTAATGTTTCGGTTTAAATTGCCCACGTAGCAGTGCAAATCATCCGCAGGTCTGCCCAGATGATTTTTATTCAGATTGTTGACGGTTGTAATTTGATTGCCGGCAATAGAAGCAATAACTGCTACATCGTTTCCTCTATTAGAAGTAGAGATGTCTCCATCAAGGGTGATTAATATCGTATCGCCCACATTCCAACCTGTAGGGCTGTCAACCAATTGTACATTATTTTGATTGCTGGGCGCATCGGCACTTAGCTTCACCATGCCTGTTTTTTCCTGACCAATGATTTCCAATTGCCCCATCGTAATAATACCTAATGATAATTGAGTAGAATCCCAGGCATATCTTCCTGTAACACCAATACCATCATCATAAGGCGTTCTGGATGTTTCATTTACAGCATTACCTCCTGCCAGAGCTTCCGCATAAGTATCGTAGCGATGATCGCCAAGTACTTCTTTTGTTACTTCAAAAACGGGAGCTCCATCACTGTAATGACTAAGGGCATTTGCATTCCACAACTGCGAAAAACCGCTGGTTCCTGCCTTATGTGCTTCAATATCAAATGGCTGAATACGAACATCTATTTGACCATCAGTTGCATTATTCGCTAAAA
>JAHDFX010000269.1 GCA_020627965.1 Saprospiraceae bacterium
ACAGCAGCATCTGTTTGTATAAAAGATTCAATAGAATACTGGTCATCCAGAATATTGATATTACGGGCTTTCGCACTGATAATACCTGCGGTTACGGTGGAAGTCAAATTAAAAGGATTCCCTACAGCCAGCACCCATTCTCCGATTTTAGCTTTATCGGAATCGGAAAACTCCAGATAAGGTAAGTCATCAGCATCTATTTTTATCAATGCGAGATCGGTTGAGGCATCTGTACCAATGATTTTGGCTTCCATGCTACGTTGTCCATTGAGAGAAACTTCCAGTTTATTCCCTTCTTCTATAACATGGTTGTTTGTTACGATATAACCGTCAGATGAAATAATAATCCCTGAACCAGAAGAAACTTCAGCTGGCGAGCGTCCCCAGAAATCGTCGAACAGCGGTGTACCATAGCGAGTTTGTAAAGCACGAATATGAACGACAGCCGGACGAGCCTTTTCTGCACCACGTATAAAATCAGTAGGCGCAGCAGTCATGCCATACTTGCCTAGATTGGCTGGCTGTGCAAAATTAGCATAAGCAGGCGCCCCTTCTCTGATAATCACAGGAGGCTGATCGTCCTCGAATTGCTTGTACATGCCAATAGTTGCCAGCGTACTGACGACAGAGATGAATATAATAAACAGTGTTTTCTTCACGATGGACAATTTGTGATGATATAAACTAACTTCTTACTTAAAAACGTATTTACAGCAAAATTGTTATTTTCTGTAAACTCAAATAATCTTCGAGCTTCCAAAATACGTATCTTTTACATACATTGCCCGATAATCCTTTACTTTTGCAATTTTATAACAAAACGTTTATGTCTGAAGAAAACAATAAGAACAATAAGCCAGAAAATCCAGAGGATGACTATATCGGCAATATGTGGGGCTGGAAATTTTCATTTATCAGCCTGGGAATCATTATTCTCACGGCTATATTGGTATTTAGTAGGGGAGAAGAAGCTTTTGAAGATGCTAAGAAAGAACCATTTTTGGAAGTACAAAACCCTTACCTTAAAAAAGATACGTTGAAGAAATGAAAATCGAATTCACTAAATACCAGGGAACAGGTAATGATTTTATCATAATTGATGATAGAGAAGCTGTATTTGACATCAAAGATCATAGGCTTATTCAGCGACTTTGCCATCGTAAATTTGGCATTGGTGCTGATGGATTGATTCTGCTTCGCAAACATGCTGAATGTGATTTTGAAATGGTTTATTTCAATGCGGATGGACATCAAAGCAGCATGTGTGGGAATGGAGGACGTTGCATTGTGGCTTTTGCTAAGGCGCTCGACATGATCGGTGAAAAAACGACTTTTATGGCAATTGATGGATTGCACGAAGCCCGAATAGCTGATAACTGGGTGGAATTGAAAATGGCAGATGTACAAAATATAGAAAAAGGTGAAGGTTTTTATTGCCTGGACACGGGGTCTCCTCATTATATTCGTTTTGTTGACGCTGTTTCGGATTTAGATGTGTACGAAGAAGGAAAAGCTATACGATATAGTTCTCGATTTGCTGCCGAAGGTATCAATGTCAACTTTGTAGAAATAAAGAATAAAGGAATTGATGTAGCCACTTATGAGCGAGGTGTAGAAGACGAAACGCTTTCTTGTGGTACTGGCGTAACAGCGGCTGCTTTAGCTTATTATAGCCATATTGGATACAGCGCAAAGCATAAAGTAGCTGTAAGCACTAAAGGAGGTGACCTGGAAGTATATTTTGAACCTGCTGGAAATAAATTTTTTAATATTTGGCTATGTGGGCCTGCCGAGCTTGTATTCAAAGGAGAAATTTGTTAAGGTTTTTAAAACCTGTTGAATTATCGATAAAGTGAAGGCATAAAAATCAAATAAAACTCGTATTTTGGGGCATTAGATATCTTTAGAACGTGTTTAAATTCTTCTGATTGAGCGAAAGCGAGCAAATTTTGTTCTTAATAAGGCGCGATGAGGGAATATAGCCTTCGCTACACGACCGAAGAGCAACGCAGTTCAGAAGAAAATTTGCCGCTTGCAGCCAATTGAGGAAAATTTAAACACGTTCTTAAATGTCCATTAATTTTCAAGACATACAGCAGCGTATATCAGAACTGCAATATCGACGTTATCCGGGAGCAGAAAAGGAGAAGTGGATATTGCGGGAAATACTGACTGTCATAGGCGTACCTAGTCGATTGATGGGGGAAAATGAACTTCAAAAAACATTGCTGCAAGCAACAAAAAAAGATATACAAGCTGTACCCGAAGGTGTTTTTCTTTCTTTTTATCATGAGGGAGCAAAATTGGCCCGATTAGATTTGTCGGATGCGAATATGCAAGGAAAAATTCTTTCTAATAAATTAAAACCAGATCAAGTAGAAGAAATATTGGATGTAGGCCGCCAGTTTATTCGTGAACATAAAGGCGTGTCAACTATGCTGCCGGATTGGATACGGAGGTTTTTTAAAGGAGAATCTGTGCAAGGTATTCTACCGATATTAGACACTGGATTAGAAGGGGAGTGGTTTGAAATAAGTATTACAAAAGAGAATGATATTCATGAAAAGATAGAAGAGGTAGTCTCTCATCTTTATCATGCGGATACTGTGGTAACTAAAATTTCCATTACTTTGAATAATGGAGCCACAATGGAAATATCGCAAAATGAAGACCTATTTGTCGAGGCTGTCCAACGCTCAGCCTCTAATATTTACTCGCTAGAGCAATTTATGCGGAGACTAAATGAAAATTATGAATATTTGTTGCGAGAGCGAGATAAAGAAAAAGGCAATATTTACAAGGATTATACGGTAGATATATATTTGCCAGAAGGTACAAAAGCGTCTATTTATGTAGAGGAGTTATTGCTTCAAATGCGGACGAGAGAAGATACGCGGCGGGCATTAAACAGGCTGCTGAGTGTAGGATTTATTGATAATTTTAAAGAAAGAGAAGAAGACTTTGTTTTTTATTTTACAAAAAGAAATAAGGAAGAGTATCTGGGGGCTATTGTGAACTACCTGAAACAATACGAGGCAACGGAAGTACTGAAACCAGTTGTGCAGAAAATAGAGGCACACAATGATATAAAATTGGTATTTGGTGATTGTTTAAATGTATTAATTGACTTCATTTACAAACACTCCACCCCTCAGAGAAAGGAATTGGCAGGATATTTCTTTCAGCAACTGGAACAGAATGATATTCGCTATAACGATATACTGCAATTACCTGCTAAATATGAAAATACCAGACTTCAACCCAACTTAATAACAGACACTTCGAAAGGTACTGTATGTGCCTGGGATGTCGTTTGGAAGTATATTGATGAGGTAGGGAAAAGTGGCGAATCGACTGTGCTGAACATTAGAGAACTTCGCAATTCGACAGAAGAATTGAAACTTGTTTATCCTCAAAATCCAGTATTTTTATTGTTACATGCTTTCTGTGTATTGTACTTGGAAACAGATGTCAGAGAAGACAAGCTGCATATGGGAAGTAAAGAGAAAGTAAAAACTGGTATTGACGATTTCGTAGAGGGATTTATTCAGTTTAAAAATTTGTATGAAATTAACTCGGAAGAGCTGAAAATTGCAGTGGTTCTTTTTCATAAAAAAGTACTCCAATACAGAAGTGAACTGAGTTATATTTTAAATCAAGCCACCGAACTCCTATATTTGGAACTTCATAATCGTTGGTTACGACAATTTAATCAGAAATTTTTAGTGGGCTATGAGCGATAATCTATTTCAATCTGAATTGCAAAATGCTCTGGGCGAATTGCAACAGCATCTCAAAGATTTGGGAGCAGCCAAGACTCAGATTGAGTATACTAAAAATGCAGCTTCCAATGTAGTGGAAGGTATTGATAATTTGAGTGAAGGCTATGCCCGACATCTAGACGGACTGACTACACAGATGAATGAATTTATTACTAAAATAACAAGTAGTATAAGTGTATTTCAAAAAGAGTCAGAACAACGTATAGCTAGCTTTCAGAGCGAATCGGAAAATCGTATCAGGGCTTTACAGGAACATTATGAAAACAAAAGTGGAACTTTGCTTACAGGTCTTCAGACTTCACAAAACAACCATAATGAAACCTTTTTTAAGCAAAGTGAAGAACAATTAATCGGGCTGGTTAATTCGACCAATTCTTCCATAACCGACACATTGAAGGCTATGGAAACTCATGCTACACAGATCAATTCCTCCATAGCCAATACATTGGATGTCATGCAGACCCATACTACGCAGGTCAATGATGTTTATAACCGTCAAAATGGGCAAATGCAGGAATATATAGTGCGTTTTTCTCAGTTGTTAGGAATGGTGCAGGATTTGGAACAGCGTATTAATGCAATTGATTTCCCAGAATTATTTAATCGACTTAATACTAACGTAAATACATTAGGAAAACAGAATAAAGATATACAAACAGATGTTGAAGACCTCCGAAAAATGATTCGCTCAGAATTCTCAGAGCAAACAAGGAATCTGGAGAATCAACTGGAAATTCAGGCAGGACAGTTACGCTTTTTAAGATTGCTGTTGATTCTGGTTTTGTTGGTCGGATTAGGCTCCATGATTTGGAATTTTCTGAAATAGACAAGGATGAAACTGGAATTTGCTTTAAAGGAAAAAGATTATTTGACGCATCAATTATACGTTGCTTCTCAATCTAAGCGAATAGCTAAAGTGAGGTTGATGAACCGTATGCTTGCCCCGGCAGGATTGATTATATTGGCTTTCCTGACTTATAGTAATATGGGGTTTGGGGTGGCTTTTTCTTATTTGGCTTTTGGTATGATTTGGTTCATTTTGTACCCAATGTGGGACAAGAAACGCCATGTAAAGCATTATCAGAAATATATAACTGAACATTTTCAAGATAAGGTGGGGAAGCCAGTTTTATTTGAAATGGATGAAGAATACCTGTATTCAAAGGACGAGTCTAGTGAAGCAAAAATAAAGCTGGAAACTATAGAATCTATTGATGAGATCAAGGAAGCTATCTATCTCAGATTGAATACTGCACAATCTTTCATTATTCCTAAGGATCAGATCACCAACTTGAATAGTGTACGACATAATTTTAAAAAACTAGCCGATAAATTATATATCCCTTATAATTTAAACGAAGATTGGGTTTGGAAATAGTTAGGCTATTTTCCCATCTCTTTATATGCTTTTGCTCAAAAAAAGGTCACCTTTATATAGATTTACTCAATCTTTTTAAATCCATAATATGCGTATACTGACTACTTTATTGCTTTGTATTTCCATAAATGCTTTTTCACAAAACCAGAAAGTGCTTATTATTGGCATAGATGGCTGCCGGTCTGATGCGCTTGAAACCGCCAATACACCCAACTTAGATATGCTGATGGCAAATGGTACATTTAGCTATGATGCTTTGAATAGTGATGTAACCTATAGTGGGCCGGGTTGGTCGGCTATGCTTACTGGAGTATGGAGTGGGAAACATGGAGTCACCAACAATACTTTTATAGGGAGCGACTATGGAACTTACCCGCATTTTTTTGAACGAGTAAAAGCCCATAATGCGAGTTTGAACACAGCCTCCATATGTCATTGGAGCCCTATTAATGACCAGATAGTAGATAATTCTGCCGATTATAAATTGAATGTAAGTACGGATAATGAAGTAGCGAGTCAGGCGGGATCTTATTTACAAAATAATGAACCTGATGTATTGTTTTTGCACTTTGACGACTGTGATGGAGTAGGGCATAGCTCTGGATTTTCACCAACTAATTCGGCTTATATAAGTGCTATTGAAACGACGGATAATTATGTAGGCATGGTGCTAAACAGTCTTTATAGTCGTCCTAATTATGCAAATGAAGACTGGCTCATTTTATGCTCTACGGATCATGGCGGACTAGGAACTTCTCATGGAGGAACATCTTTTGAAGAAGAACGTATTTTTTTAATCGCGAGCGGAGACCAAATCCCCAATCAGCAGATACTACCTAATAGTACATTGACGCCAATTGCCGGCGACTGCCTGAACGCAACAACGGAATTGACTTTTGATGGCAATAATGACTATGTAGAAATACCTAATCCGAGCACCTTTGATTTCGGAAGCTCGCAGGATTTTACTGTAGAATGTAGAGTGCGTACCAATCAGGCTGCCGATGTAGCCATTATTGGCAATAAGAATTGGGATTCAGGAAGCAACAATGGATTTGTCTTTTCTTTTCGATATGCTTCAGGACCTGAGTGGAAGGTAAATATAGGTGATGGACTTTTTCGAGCCGACCTTAATACAGGTGGAGCAATTGCTGATGGAGGATGGCATACCCTTACTGTCACTTTTGATCGTGATGGAGATATGACCATGTATCAGGATGGTGCTTATGTGGATGCTACGTCTATATCTTTGATCGGTGATATTAATTCTGGTTATCCACTTCGTTTTGGAATGGATCCGCTGGATGATTATGCCTATAATGGCAGTATTGCCGAAGTACGCGTTTGGAATACGCTTTTAGATGCAAATACTGTAGCTGACTGGCATTGTAAACCTTTAGAAAATACACACCCTGATTATGCCAGTTTATTAGGGTATTGGCCAATGACAGAAGGTGCCGGAAATCAGGTGCAAGACATGAGTGTTAATGGAAATCACGGAACGATCAGTGATGCTTTTTGGGTGACTTCTTCCGGGTATAATGTTACTTATGATTATTCTAATACACCCAGAATTACAGATGTGGCGGTAAGTGCATTGGCACATTTATGTATTCCTATAGAATCAGGTTGGAATTTGGATGGAACACCTATCTACAATTACTGCCCAGCTTTATTGCCTGTTTGTACAGAGAACCAGTATACCCTTCCTTATATCTATCAAAGCAGTTATCACGCTATTCAAAACATCTCTTCTGATGCTACTATTAATGGCGCAAACACAGAATTTAAGGCGGGCTCTCTTATAGAATTAAAGACAGGTTTTGAAACTGAATCCAATATAGACTTTAAAGCAGTTATAGAAGATTGTAATTAAGAGCTTGTTTAACAATAAATCAGATAAGGCTTTTGTTTTTCTTTTTTATTTAAATAAGATAAAAATAGCTCTAGAGCTTGTCTTTTAGG
>JAHDFX010000270.1 GCA_020627965.1 Saprospiraceae bacterium
TAAAAGAGCTAGAAAAAAGAGTTGTAATGATTTCATGAATAATGATTTATGAACCGAGTCTATGAAGGTATAAAATTTGATTCGATTTTTTATATATCAAGGCAAAGACTATCTTAAAAGGTTTCTTTTACTGTGCCAACAATTCATCATAGTAATTCGATTGCTTAACATGAGAACTCAGCCAGGTGTTGTAGTGAATTACTTCGTTGGCGGCGGGTTCAAAATTAGGATAAGTTTCGAGAAAAGTATTGATCTTTTTGATCACTTTTTCGTTTTTAAAAGGGCGTGCCAACTGTGTAACATCCCTTAGTATGTCAAGAAATCGGAACTCACGCTCATAAGCTTCCTCTTTTAATAAATCACGATGTGCTCTACGAATATTACCATAAATACTGGCTGCATAAGCTTGATTTTCTTGATCGATATGGTATAGAATTTCTATAATCTTAAAATTGATTTTCCATACTGGAGGCAGTTGGGAAAAAGCACTATCTGAAATGATTTTGGAAAGGTAGTAAAAAGCCCTGTCCATATTACTGATATAATAATTGATAGAAGACAAATTGATGTAAATGAACATCGCATAAGGATTACTAAAATTCAGCTGATTCTTTTTTAATGCTGTCTCTGTCCATTCAATAGCTTCCTCACATTCCCGAAGATAACTTTTAGTAACCATACGAATGTTATGATAGATCCATATGTATTGCTTGTAATGCAGGCTATTAAATTCCAACATGGCATCATGCATTAACTCTACATAAGTGGCAGCTCTTTCATAGTCTTTTATTTTAATTGTACTATTAATAATCCAGGTCAGAATTACTATTTTTTCATTATGATTACGCTTAGAGAATAATTTTTCTGTTGAAAACTGCTCGAATGAGTCGATCATATAGTTGGCGAGGGCTTCAAATTGTTTGTTCTGTAACAAGGATTCTCTCACGCATTGATGTATCTCAAATTTTACAGTGGTTGAACCTTTAAGCTCTTCCATTACTTTCAATTCTTCTGTAACATTCGCCAGAATGTCTTGTACATTTTTATCTTTTCCAGAAAAATTGGTGTTTCGCATATTGTAATTCACGGTAGCCAGCAGGAACTTATTCTCCTCTATTTTTCTATGTATATTATTGTATCTCCGTTTTCGCTGTACAGCCTCCATTGGGTCTGTATTTGCCATAATATGGGTCAACTTTATAATTTGCTCAAAGATCAGATGCATAGCAGCATAGTTTTCAAGCTTCAAGGCAACCTTTTCAGCTTTTCTCAGATATAATTGAGCTTTATCGTAATTAGATTTATAAATAAATATTCTGGCAAGGCGCAGTAGTTTGAAAATTTCAAATGATTCATCTTTTTTTCGATGCAGATCAACCAAACTATTTTCAATTTCTTCTATTAAACGGTTTTTTAAACGATAATAATTGTTTCGAGTACCGTCAGGAAGTACTAATTCAATCATTTGGTCATCATATTCGTCTAGCTCATCTTTCCTAATTTTATCAAAAAGTGTCACCAGGCTGCTCGTACCTTTGGTTTTATACTTAGAAGTAAGTAACTTAAAGTTCCGTACTTCCTCTTTGGTCATGGACTGTACAAGTTGTGTGAGTTGATATTTCATAGACTTGTTAAACGATTTATACTCCAATATATGTTGATTTTGTAAGAATTTTAAATTTAATCGTCCTTTAAAACAAGAAGTTTACTAAATTTAAGAATAGCACTATTCATTAAGATTTTGTTAGCTAGTGTTTTGTGTGATTTTATTTTGCTTTAGGCAGATTGAAATAAAACTGTAAAATGAATTTTGTTTTTTTTGAATTTGTAAGAAATAGGCTTATGAAGTTTTTTTTATTAGTATAATAATATTGATTTTTGTAACAAGCTAAACTCCCTTAAGGGTATGAAAAGTATCAAGGCATTGAAAAGGATATTGTTAATTTTTTTGTTGTGTATTTTGGGCATAAGTCTTCATGCACAAACACTGTCATTAGAATTAGCTTTTAATAAGGATACCGTAAGTATTGGAGATACTATAATGTTATCCGGTAAAATCACAAATGTTAGTGAGACTGTTATTGGTAGTAACGATACAATATTGGTCAACTATTTTGTGGGAATTGAGACAGATGATATTGTAGTTCAATTTCAGGACACTATCTCACCTGAGCTGTTTGGAGAACTACAATTCGGAGATACTTTGCAGTATAATTATGAATTGGAAGTAACCAATATCTATTTTTCTGCGGGTGCTCAGAATGTTGTCGTAATCTGGCCTACTACAGGGCTTGCAGCACCCCCAAATGGAGAAGTTAGGGATACGGTCTGGGTTTCAGGAAGTTCTTCTGCACTTAATCTGGACTTAGTTGCCTTTAGTGGCACATATGACGATACAGGTGTTCGATTGAATTGGGCTTTAGCAAATGAAGATGAAGATATAGACTATTTTCAAATAGAGCGTTCGATCGATGGTTCTACATTCACACCAAGTGGCAAAATAGAAAGAGAGAATAGCAATAATGGGCTGTACGAGTTTGAAGATTGGGAACCGCATCTACTCAGAACCTATTACAGGTTGAGGGCTTTCGGATTGTCCGGTGGATCAGAACTGAGCTGGACTTTACTGGTAGAACGCCCGGAAAAAGAAATGTTCAGTATTGATAATCTTTATGTAAGCAAGTCTGAACAGCTTTTATACCTGACATTTTCATCTGCTGATGATGTACCTGTTTCTCTAATCATATTTGATATAAATGGGGCGATAGTTTATGAAGAAATGTTGTCCGATATAGAGGTCGGATTTAATCAACGTATCATTGATGTACATGATTTATATCAGGGAGTATATGTACTCTCACTGAGAGGAAGAAAAATTGATTTTCTGAGTAGAAAATTTATAAAATATTAAAAAGTTAGTTAAATGTCTGTTTCCCAAAGAGGAAACAACCACGTTCCCTTAAACCAATTTAGAAGTTGCCTGATTTACGGAACAATGGGTGCTATGAAAAGATAAAAAAGAGTTAACAATTAATCCAAAATCCGTAGTGTTTGTATCAAGTGAGAAAACCAGGTACATTTTCTTCAGGCAACTTTTTTTAAGAGCAAAAACATTTCAGGTAAGCTGTCTATTGTGTTTTTCAAATGAAATTTAAACCAAATGAAATCAAGCCTTAAAGTGACCCGGTTTGAATGAAAAGCAACAAGAGAGCTTCCTGATTTTAATAAAATAGAACCTCAAAATAAAGTTTTTGGTTATATAATATGAGGCGTAAATCTCTACTTATCCGGGACAAAAGTGTTCCGGATAAGCGGAGAGTCTCCATTATAGCCTAATGCTCAAAAGCGGATCATATCCTTTGTCTTGTATATATTTCGGGTTTTAAGACCTGAATTGTTTAATTTTATTTGGCTCACTATTTTTTATTAAATAGTGGGCTTTTATATTACCTGAAAACCATGCGCATAAGGATCATCTTCATTGTCAATAATGATTTGATTATAACCTGTGATTTTTGCCCAGCCTTGAATGCTTGGAATTATAGCATCATATGAACCACACTTACTAAGTGCCTCAACCCGCCCCACAAACTGACTACCAATAATACTTTCATGAATAAAAACATCTCCGGGGCTTAATTTGCCCTTAGCTGCCCATTGAGCCATACGGGCCGAAGTTCCTGTACCGCAGGGTGAACGGTCTATGCCCTTGTCTCCATAAAATACAGCATTACGGGCATGAGCATCTGCCGACATAGTATCGCCAGCCCACAATAAATGGCTTAAACCCTGAATCCGCTCATCTTCAGGATGAATAAAACTATGCTGCTCATTCAAACGACTACGAATTACAGGGCTCCATCTGATCAGATCGGCGGCAGTATAGGCTTGTAAACCTTCAAAATTTTCCTGAGGATCTACTATCGCATAAAAATTACCACCATAAGCCACATCTACCTTAAGTTTGCCCAGATCCGGACATTCAACTTCTATGTTTTCCTTGTACAGAAAAGAAGGGATATTGGTTAGCTTAACAGATTTGACTTTATCGCCAACCTGTACATAATCTATCAGAACAAGTCCGGCAGGTGTTTCCAAACGGAGTTTGCCTGGCTCTTTAGGGCTTACTAAGCCTTCTTCTATCATGATCGTTACCGTGCCGATGGTTCCATGTCCACACATAGGCAGACAACCGGAAGTTTCTATGAATAGAACGCCTATATCATTACGGTCATCACAGGGAGGGTAAAGAATACTGCCCGACATCATATCGTGCCCACGAGGTTCAAACATCAGCCCTTTGCGTATCCAATCGTATTCGTTTAAAAAATGCAAACGACGTTCGCCCATATTTGAACCTTGCAATTGAGGCCCACCACCAGCTACTAGCCTCACCGGATTGCCACAGGTATGTGCATCTATGCAGAAAAACGTTTTTTTCATGCTTCGCTTATTTCTTCTTTTTCTTCTTCTTTTTCTGGCGGGGCTTCAATTCTTTTAATGGAATTACATGACTCCAAACCAGAAACCCTGTATAATCAAAGACCTCAATTCTACATTCTCTTTCGTCTGAAGTGCCTGAAAAACTTAGCCTACCATAATTTTGCTTGGCATAGAGCGATTCTTTTGCCCGATAAGGGTTTTTAAATTTACCAGTAGGATTCGCAAGGCTAGTGATAGGTGAGCAGGTGAATTCGTATAAAGGATAAGCATCTTCTCGGGCATAATAATTCAGCTCTGTGTAATGCCGGTCACCACTAAGAAAGATAACACCAGTGATTTTTTCTTCCAGTAAAAACTCCAGCAACTCATCTTTTTCTGAGCCATAATGCGCCATACATTCACCCATTTTTTTACCCATTTCTGGTAATATCTGGTTGCCGGAGGCAATGATTTTAAAATTGGCTTTCGATTTTTTTAGCTTTTCTTTCAACCAATCTAATTGTTTATCGCCAAGCATACAAACATCTGGTTCTCTGTGATAACGCCCGTCCAACAGAAAGAAGTCAACATCCTCTTTTGTAAAATGAGTGAAAATGCCCTTGGTCGAATCATGTCCGTAAGATGGATTTGCCCAGAATTGCTGAAAGATAAGCAGTGAAGTATCCTTGCCTACAAAACTGCCATCGCTGTCATTTGGCCCAAAATCATGGTCATCCCAAATTGCATATTGCGGACGACTCTGTATAAACTCATTGATGTATTTGTCTTTACGCATTTTGACATTCTTCAAATACATCTTTTCATAAGACCGCCATTCTTTATCGAGATAATAAGTATTATCGCCGAGCCAGAGCATAAAATCTGAAACAGTATAACCCATGCTCTTGAATATGAAGTTTTTATCTTTACCTTTTAGGGCTTTATATGGATAAGGGAATGTACATGAGCCAGTCAGAAAAGAAAAATTTGCAGGCCCCTTTTCTGTTTCATTAATGGCTGCACTACGCCAGGCATCCGTTTTACTCAGGTGAATATGAATTGTTTTATATTCTTGTACCTCGGCATCCTGCACGTCTATTTTCGAGGTATCCAACCCGTTTTTAACAGAAAATTCGCTAACCTGTTTTTCCAGATCTGGGAAGTAAGACAGAATGGGTTGGTCGCTGGCAAGACCAGTAGGTGAGGCCAGGTGAGGAATATCTTTTACCAGTACCCATATTTGTGCAGTACTGTCTGTCTGATGTCCGTACATAGGACCTGATACTACTCTGGGTTGAGCAAATACGCAAACAGGTAAAATAAAGAACAAAAATATGATTAGACGCATTGGTCAAGCTAATTTGTGAAATGTAAAAATAGAAATTTATGGAACGTTCAAAAAATAAGATAAGCGTTTCAGACGAATTATTCTGATAAAATAATCGCATTAAATGGATAAGTTATTTTTTGAACCTCCCTGCAAGAACATGTTCTAGGTAAAGTTACTTACCTTTGCGCACAAAAGCACTACACCATCATGATTCGGTATTACAAAAAAGAGGGTAATGTCTTGCGGGAATTGGAGCAACCGATGACCTCCTGTTGGATCAATATTGCCCCACCTTTCACGCAGGAAGAATTAGAACGTGTTTCCGAGCAGTTTAATATTCCTTTGGATTTCCTGACAGATTCGTTGGATATCGATGAGCGATCTCGTTATGAACGTGAAGACGGTGTTCGACTTATTGTTCTTAATACGCCCATCTCCAATAAATCAGAGATACTCAACTCGGCTGTTTATGTAACGGTACCAATCGGTATTATCTTGCTTGAAAACTATATTCTTACAATCACTTCTTTTGAAAATCCGGTACTTCAGAGGTTTCTTGATAATAAAATTAAGAATTTTAACCCTGAAGCACGAAACGACTTTGTACTAAAGATACTGGAACAAAACGTCTATTATTTTCTTTCTTGCCTGAAAGACCTGAATAATAGACGAAATCAGATAGAGCAGGAGTTGTATGGCGCCAGTGGAAATAATCAACTTAGACAATTACTGAGCATGGAGAAAAGCTTAGTTTATTTTGTCACTTCGCTGAGTGCCAATGATTTATTGATGATGAAGATGAAGCGAACAGATTTTCTCAGCATTAGAAATGATGAGGAATTAGTGGATTTATTAGATGATATAGTCATTGATAATAGTCAGGCAAATGAGATGGCAAATGTATATGCCTCTATTCTTAGCGGAACTATGAATGCCTTCGCTTCCATTATTTCCAATAACCTGAACCATGTTATCCAACGCCTGACGCTGATCACGATTATTCTCATGGTACCTACATTGATTGCCAGCTTTTTTGGTATGAATGTACCTAATAGCTTTGAAAACTGGCTGCCTGCTTTTCCTGTTATTCTTATTCTCTCTATTCTTATTTCTGTATTGGTAGCCTGGTGGTTTCGCCGACAACGTCTGTTATAATAAAAAGAGAGCCGACCTGTAAAACAAGTCGACTCAGCCTATTTGAAACCCTTAATATTTAAAACACTACACAAAAATTATTTTCTTTTTCGGGGTAATGATACTCACTAAATAAGGCGGGGAAATTATTTTGCTGCTAGTGTAGTTGTTAACAGGTCATTT
>JAHDFX010000029.1:0-34816 GCA_020627965.1 Saprospiraceae bacterium
TATACGGCTTTCGCCAATGAGGGTATAGTCACTAAACCGATATATATCACGAGTATTGAAGACAAAAATGGTAATGTTATCTATGAATCGGTTGTTGAGCAAAAACAAGTCATTAGTGAGCAAGCCAATTATGTCATGCTTGGTATGCTGAAAAGTGTAGTTGGTGGCCGGCTTGGGCTGGAAAGTGAAGTAGGTGGAAAAACAGGAACCACTAATTCACATGCCGATGCCTGGTTTGTTGGTGTAACGCCTAACCTGGTGATGGGAACCTGGGTAGGTGGAGATGATCGTTGGATTCGTTTCCGTGATCTTGCTTATGGGCAAGGGGCATATCTGGCACGTCCGGTATTCGGAAAATTCATGCGCAAAGTCGAAAAAGATAAAGAACTTAAATTTGATAAACGTGTCCGCTTTGCTGTACCAGAGCGTGAACTCGAAATAGAGCTGGATTGCTGGAAATATGCACAACTCAATCTTCCTGGTATGACAGAACAAGATATGATGGAGGGAGATAGTATAGTCGGTATACCAGAAGGACATCCGGCTTATCCGGGTATGAGTGAAGGCGGAGTATATCCACCAGGATACCAAGGAGGAGTTCCACCCGAAGGGCAACCTATTGGTGGTGATGCTTCAGATGATGAAGAAGGAGACGAGTTTGAGTTTGATGGAGGCCTTTAAGTCTTCAGTCTTCGGACGGCGGTCATCAGGTAAAGCATAAACATGAGTCATGCGAATCACTAGTGTCTCCGGAACGAAATAATTCACCCTATGTACTTGTTCTTTTTCCCCTGCCCTGCGTTGGAGAACCCTTCGTTTAACTATGGCTAAAGTCAGGAACCTCCGCCTTGGTCAGAGCAAAAATAACTTCGTACAATATGGGCGTTTATTTCGTACCGAAGGCACTAGTCAAAAATGTTCACTTTGAAAAAAATAATTCAATTTGCTTAAATGCTGATTATCAATAGAATACTGTCTTGCCTCTCGCTTCCCGTCTCTTTTAGTCCAAAGTCTAGTAAATAATAGCTATCGACCATGGACTGTCGACCATCGACCTCTTATAATTTCTATTTGACCAAAATTCGGGATGTCTCATGTTTCTTAGTTGAAGTCTGTCGTCCGAGATCCGTTGACTAATCTAAAAAGTATAAGTCACCGACCCACTAATAATTCTCGGCAAAATAGGGCGAACAAAATAAGGATTAGGCGCATCCGAAGCTTCATTTTGCTCCATCAATTCAGGCGTCACATCCTCTGGGGTTTGTCCCAAAACACCCAAGCCGTCAAAATTCATCAAACCAGCAGAATTAAGTACATTATTTACCCGCACAGATGCAGTGAGGTATTTATTCAATTTGCCTTCTACACCTAGATTCAGTATACTAAACCCTGGTAATTCGAGCGTGTTTCGGCGATTAGCAGCTCGCTTACCTGTATATCGCCAGTTAGCAAAAACCTTAAAACGATTCATAATCTTGTAATTTCCTGTCAGATCGATCATGACTTTGGGTATATCACTAACGGTATTACCACTAAAATCTTCTGTGTAATCATCACTTGGCGCACCAGCTTCTACAAGATTACCTGCAGCATCCAGATAAGGACTGATACCCGGACTTAAAGGATTTTCGGGGTGTGTGTCACCAATAAAAACAGGATCAGCTGTGCCGTTTGCATTATAATAAGTAAAATCAGCAAAGCGTGGATTTTGTAAAGTCATAGAAAGACGGATATTCATGTTTTTAAAAGGATTGACAAAAGCCTCTATCTCAGTTCCCAGTGTATGAATATCATTAAAAGTAGTTGGGGTAAAGATCAATAAGCCATCCTGACCCGTTACGACTAACTGAAAAGCGACATCATTCATACGGCTATAAAAACCCGTCATGAATAAAGCGAATTTCATAGTACGCAATTTGACGCCCAATTCGCCCATGTATATTTTTTCTGTAAAGCCTTTGCTAATAGGCTGATTTTCGAAATTGAAAATATAATAACCCAGTTCGGGTGCTTTGTTCCCTTTCGTAAAACGAGCATAAGTCGCCAGTCCTTCATTAAATTTATAGTTTAGTCCCAATGAACCCGACAAATAATTGTAATTAAAATTATAATCATCAAATTCACCATTGCCAAAACGAGTACCAGCATCATAAAGTGTAGCATAATCGCCATCTGTTCCATTTGGAGCCTGAAAAGCTCCTCCAATAACAGGAGAGGAGTCCAGAGCTTCGTTGGCAATATTGAAACGTTCCTTTTTACCATTATGCTGAACGATCTCGTACCTCAAACCAGCATCAAGGCTCAACTTGCTACTGACTTCCCATAATTCATTGGCAAAAATAGAATAGGTAGAAGACCTTGCCTTATTATTATTGTATTGTGAGCCATAAGCAATAATACCAGTTTCAGGATCAGAAAAATAAAGTAATGGGCTGGGAGGATCATTTTCAAAAAAGTTGTTGTGGGTAATCGAAAGCGTACGGGATTGAGCTTCCAGTGTACCTAGTATAGCGTCGCCATTCCAGAGTACATCGGTGGCAGCCACTGAGCCATATGCCCCGATGGTAAATCGGTGGTTTTTAAGTTCCTTTGTAATGGACAGTTGATTAATAACATCATGGACTCTATTGCGGGAATGGAAAGCTGCTCCGGCATATATTTTTTCGCCGATAAGATTGATACTGTCATTTTTATTAAATAGAACTTCACCAGTGGCAACATCTGTATAAGTAAAGTCCTGTAGAAATGAGGTGATAAAAGGAGAAAATCCATAAAAATCGATCAAACCGCCATCGGTATCCAGTACCACATTACCGACATATTGATAATGATCCATATCACCATAAGAATATTTCAGGTTGTTTCTCAAGATCAGGTCTTTGCCAATCTCCTGGCTAAATTCAAAGCCCCCTGAAGCACTAAGTATATCAATACCATTATTTGAATCATAACTTCTTGTAGCAGATGGATCTGTAGAAAAACGTTCTCCATCGGGTATATTATCAGAAGCATAATTAGGATAGAAAGCACTGTTATTCAAATCAAAATTACTATACACTTCCGGCGATTCCAGAGGCTGGTCAGCACCCGTTCCTGCAACAGGGATATGCCCAAACCGACTCACACGATCCTTAAGAAATTTTCCATAGAATTTTAGTTTTCCCCGATCATGCTTTTTAACGACATTGAACTTCATTTGCCCGCCCACATTAGCATTATAAGGCAAATCTCTGGCACCCTGATCAAAACGGTAGAAACCACCAATATTCGAGTACCAATTATCTTTGTTTAAAGGCCCGCCCATATTGAAATCAGCACGGGTAAATGGATTGCCGCTACCCTGAACACCACCTTGTAATCTCAAAACAGTCTTGACCTCATCTGTACCTTCCTTTGAAAGAAAATTAAAAATACCACCCGGAGCATTACCCGATGAAATAGAAGCACTACCGCCTCTGATGCCTTCGAATCTACCAACAGTAAGGTCATTACGATGATATAGGTCTACAAAATTGAACTGATATTGTGTACTTAATACAGGCAAACCATCTTCCTGCAAAGAAACATAATGAAAGCCAGGAAGCCCACGCGCACCGGATGCCAGCCCTCTTGAATAAACCAAAGCCCCGATCTCGCCACTCGACTGATCTACAAAAGTGCCAGGAACAGCAGCCAGCAGATCGCCTGTTCCTCTCGGATTACGTTGTTCGATCTGATCTGGAGAAATAGTGGTAATAGCGACACTCGATTCGAGCTTAGTACGCTGATCGAATGAACCAGTTACAATGACCTCATCCATTTGTAAAGCGTCTTCTCCCAATTGAACATCTACCGTTGAAGTCTGTCCGGCTATTACGGTTACAGACTTTTCTATACTGCTATAGCCAACATAGCTAAATTCAAGTATATACTCACCGGGAGAGACTTGCCGGATGGTATATTTACCGTCAAGGTCGGTTGTTGTACCTGTTGTTGTATTTTTTATAACTACGGTAGCCGCGATCATGGGCGTGTTCTCTGAATCGGTTACAGTACCTGAGATAGTACCGTATTCCTGGGCTAATAATGTGCTAAAGCAGAAAAGGCTTAAAGCCAAAAGTATAATTCTCATATTGAAATTCGTTTATATTCTCGCCACAATGTATACATTTTTAAGTATAATGTGACCATGTGAGAAGTCATTAAAGTTCGATATAGTTGCAAAAATTAAACAACTTCTTACATTAGTTCTTTATGAGATGTGATATAAACCTTTTTGTATGTTAAAGTTTACAATACTACGTATTGGTTTTTGCTTTACAAGGATATTAGAGGCTTAATCCTTTGTTATCAAAGCTGAACCTTTGAATCTTTATGCATTAGGCTTCAGTGTTGGAACTTTGGTCTTTGACAAGGAAGCTTAACTTTCAACCTTTGGACTATTGTGTGTGGACAGGAGGGGTTTGACCTTGTGTGTCGAAGCCTGTTATATTGACGTTGGAGCGCTGACCTTCGGCGCAGGAGCTTGTACCTCCGGTATCGGAGCATTGACCTTTGGCGTCGGAGCTTTGAGCAGCAATTTGCTGCTCAGGGGGATAATTCTGCATTTTAGCCATTATTGTTATAAACATTTGAGACTTTTGGTTCAAATGAGAACTTGCTGATCTTATTTGTCAGATATGAAAAATACACTGACTTTCAGTATCTTGCATCTGAAACGTAAATTTTTTTATTTTGTCGTTGTATTTCTATGAAATACAAATAGTGTGATTGTTTAATACCAGGAAAATTAACTTCACTACTCCAAAACTTAATTTATTACAACATGAATTTTAAATTTTTACTCCTGTGCATACTGGGAGTGTTTATGCTTAATGGGCATCTCTTTGCTCAAACTGAAGATGCCGAGGACAATGCAGCCTATTTTGATGATGGTACTCGCGGACGCGTTAAGAATGTCATAAAAACTGGCCTATTCTCTGTCGCAACAGGCGATTTTTACATCGGCTATGAACGGGCATTTGGAAACAGATTCGCCCTTGAAGTAGGGGCGGGTTATATCTTACCATACTACTGGGGAGATTTGTCTCAATTACTGACGCTTGCAGAGGAGCCCGGTGAAGTGGAAAATGGGTACAGCCTAAGACTTCACCCTAAAGTTTATTGGCATAACCAAGCACCTGTTGGCTATCAGGTAGGAGGCTTGTATCGCCGTCAACATTTCAACTTGATAGATGGTAAGGCTACTTTTCATGACTTCCTGATGATGGGAGGCTTTCAGGCTAAATTTGGTAACACATTCATCATGACCTATGATGGAGGCTATGGCGCACGCATTAGCTTTAAAGAAGGTGAATCCTCTGGAGAACCTGTGGAGTACATCTTCCATATAGACATTGGATTAGGATTTATATTTTAAAATATTAACACAATATCGTAACATAAAAACAATATCATTATGAAAAAAACATTGTTTGCAGGTATGGCTCTTCTATTGATGAGCGTACTGGCTATCGGACAAAGCAAGTCCGACAAAGCTGATGTATTATGGGGCCCTGAATTGAGAGAGTCTAAAAAAATGTCCTTGGGAGATATCGCCGGTTATGACGATTCTGGTATGTATCTGGTCAAGCATAAGCGAGGAAAGATGATCCTGGAGCATTATGATACCAAAATGGTCAAGACCAAGTCTAAAGAGGTCGATCTGAAGTATCAGAAGAAAGAAAGAGATTATAAATTTATGGTACATGCCGATGAAAAACTCTATTTATTCTCTTCTTATGTCAATAATAAAACAAAGAAAAATTATCTTTTTGTTGAATCCGTCAATAAGAAAACATTGGGTCTTTCAGGCATGAAAAAGATTGCAGAGATTGATATTTCTGACCGTAAAAAGCCTGGCTTGGGAGCCTACATGTGGGGCTATGCGAGCGGGTATAATATGGGAAGCTTCCGCTATGATGTCTCTCGTGATGAATCCAAGATCATGATCTATTTTAACTTACCTCGAACTAAAGGAGACGAAAAGGAAAAATTAGGTATTCATGTATTTGATAGTGGCATGGAAGAGTTGTGGCGCAAAGACATTACGCTGCCCTACGCAGATGACCTTTTTAGCCTTCATGATTACACTGTAAGTAACTCAGGAAATGTGTATTTATTAGGTAAAGAATATAAAGAGAAGAAAGACAGAGAAAGAGGAGAAGTCAATTATAAGTATCGAATTTTAGGTTACTTAAACAACGGGCAAGACCTGAAAAAATACCTGCTAGATAATGAAGATCATTTTCTATACAGCATGAAAATCCTGGTGAGCGATGAGAATGATATTTTGTGTAGTGGATTTTATTCTGACAAAGGAGCATTGGGTATTTTGGGAAGTTATTTCTTACGTATTGATGGAAAAACTAAAGAAGTAGCGTCCAAAAGTTTCAAAAAATTCGATAAAGACTTTGTCCTTGAAAATCTGCACAAAAGAGTTGAGAAAGCAGTGAAAAAGAGAGAAAAAAGAGGCAAAGAAACCGGATTGTACAGATATCGTCTGGACGATATTATTCTCAGAAGTGACGGGGGAGCACTTTTAGTTGGCGAACAGTTTTATACCCGAACAGTGACAACTACATCTACTAGTAATACTGGGGTTACTTCTACAAGAACCACGACTTATTATTACAATAATGATATTATCATTATCAATATCAACCCTGATGGAGAAGTTCAGTGGACCAAAAGAATTGCTAAGAAGCAGGTATCTACAAATACAAATATGTATTCCTCTTATGTAAAAGCAGTGGTCAAAGACAAGATATATTTTGTCTTTAATGACAATGCTAAAAACCTGAATTATAAAGGTTCAGGAGGGGTAGAGAACTTTAAAGTTGGTGGCAAGAACGCTATTGCAACATTAGTCACCATGGACAAGAATGGCAACCAGGAAAGAGAAGCACTTTTTAATACAAAAGACGCAGATGTGGTCGCCTTACCGATGATGTCTGAGCAAGTTTCAAAAAACGAGGTTGTCTTATTTGGTAACAAGCGTAAGACCAGACGTTTTGCTAAAGTGACGTTTAAGTAATCAGCATAAAAAGCATAGATCAGCACTGATTTCAGCCCAATCAAAATCAGTGTTGATCTATGACTCTATCTCTTTCAACAGCTTTCCGGCCTCCTCACTTTTCCAGCCTGCATTACCGACGATGATGTTTAAATATTTCCTAGCTAAATCAGTTTGACCATTTTTGAAATAAGCAAGACTTAGATACCATTGCGCACTTTCCGAAAAACTGTTTTTAGCATCGAGGCTTTGTTTTAAAACGGGAATAGCCTGCTCGTAATTTTTATTATACAAATAGCTCAAACCCAGATAAAACTGCTGTTCAGCATCCGGTGCCTGGATTTTTTGAATCGCCGCAACTGAGGCGGAATAGTCTTTACTTTGATAGGCTTTGATGGCTTCCTGCCAGGCTTTTTCATTGTCATTATCGCCCATCAGTACAGTAGGAGAGGAGTGCGTGTCGGCAAGATAATTATCTACAAGTTGGTCGGGGCTGCCTCCTGCCAGGTATTGATACAGGACAAAAGCCAGAACACCGATAATTAGCGCTGCTGCGATGCGTTTTAGGTAATAGGTTGGATTAAGTTTGACAACTTTAGCAGTCGGCTTCTCTTTTTGATATTCACGTTGGGTATCACGTAATTTTTTTTTGAAATCGCTTTTTGCCTTGGCAAAGATGATTGTACGCAATTCTACTTCATCGGCAAAATCACTGTCATTTTTTAGTGCTTCTTCGAATTGTTGAGCTTCAGTATTCGACAGTTCGCTATAAAGGTATTTTTCTATGAGTGTATCTTTGTCAGTCATGTTACTTATTTTTTTGTTTGCTCTTTTTGAGATAATCGTTCGTTTATTTTTTCTCGCCACCTTCTTAAGCACCTTGATTTACTAGATTTCAACACATTCTTATTTTTATGTTTTAGCTTTTCTAGAATGTAGGCATTACTTCTATCGTTATAGTAAGCTAGCCATAAAAGCTCTTTGCATGGTCCTTTCCACTCTTCCAAAACTTCAAGAGCAATATCTACTTTTGTTTGATTTTCATGATCCAATCCTATATTTGAACTTTCATATCCTCTTTCTTTGGCAGAAATATATTTCTCAGCTTCGTTTGGGTTAATGCTAGTGAATCGCCAAGTTTTTTTGTCTTGATCAAGAAGCTTATAATGAGCAATCTTTATGATATAGCCACATACATTGTCATTCTTAAAGTCAGGACTTTTTATTTTGCTTCGAATGACAAAAAAGGCCTCTTGCAAAGCATCCTCCATATCTTCTATCGAGTGTTGAGTCTTTGCTTTACTTCTCAAACCCGTAATAAGGTTTTGACGATATTGACCATAAAGTCTGCCGAGAGGGGCATCATTCCCACTACGAATCTGTTCTATTTCTGGTTCATTGAGCTTGCACATATATATTGGCTTATATAGTAAAAAGTAAACACAATGAAATAAAATTTATTTTTTTCTTAAAAAAGTGTTTACCTTTTTTGACTTGGTTCCATAGTAAGTAGAAAACAAAAAATCAGTCCTGTATTCCCAATATCTAATTATCTAACTTTTAAAATTAGAGAGAACCATGAAATATTTTAAATATATTTTAATTGCGCTACTTACGACGATATTCTTATCGTTCATTGTCTTTCCAAGACAACATCCAAAAGACAAATCGAAGATATACCACTACAAAGCTATCAAATTATTAAATGAAGGCAAAATTGATAAGGCAATCAAGAAATTAGAAAAGGCAATTTCCATTTATAAAGACAATGAATACCTGCTCGACCTGGCCACGATATATCTTAATAAAGGAGATAAAAAGAAAGCCTTCAAATATGCAAGCATGATAAAGCCCGGAGAAAAAGCTACTCCAATTGAGAAGGTTACTTTATTAGCATGGAAAGGAGTTTTTGGAATAAATAATGGAATCAGGCTTCATCCACATGATCATTTTCGGTCGGCTTTGCGGTTAATGAATCATCATCAAATTGATTCTGCTGCTTTACATACTGTGTTATATAATAATGCGGCAGTATCCCGCCTCTTTTATCAAAGCTATCCGGGTAAGGAAAAGGATAATGCTGTACACTTAAGAGATGTAAAGTTTGCCCGTGAGTTTCTTCAAAAATCTTTGATAAAACAACCTGATAATTGTGTTGCTGCTTATAATCTGACGGTTGTAGATATAATACTGAATTCTTTGGATAAAAAGATGTTAAAAAAAGAATATGGTTATGTGAAGCCGTGTATGTATGAAGATCAGGTATTTCCTCTATTTGACTGTGTTTTGAAAGAGCAAACCAAGAATAAAGCTATCCTGCAAAAATTAAATGAGGAGGAAGAAGTGCTTTTCATTTTGGATATTTCAGGCTCTATGCTTAAAAAGATGCCTTCTGGTGAAACCCGATTCCAGGTGATGAAAGATATAGTTATTGATCTAATTCAAAACATTGATAAAGATATTGAATTGGGTGTACTATCACTTGGTCAGGACTGCGAAAATAAACCATTTGTTGACATTCCTGTAGGTGCAGCATCAAGAGAGGAACTTGTCAATGCAGTCGCATCTTTACGCCCGATGGGAAGCACTCCTCTTAATCCAAGATTGCGTTCGTCTGTGTCAAAATTTACTGAAGGAAATATCGGAAAATCTATATTTATGTGCAGCGACGGAATCAATACCTGTGGGTCTGAAAGCACCTGTTTGATTGCTGATGAGCTTGCCGATAAAAATATAAAGGTACATGCCCTAGGTGTCTTACTTGAAGATAGTGAAAGTATGAAGGAGTATGCGATATATGACTGTATTACTAAAGCAACGTATGGAGAAATGCTCGGGATTAAAGAAGACTCTGCACAGTTTGAATTGAAAACAGAGTTTATAACTCAACAGATCAATCCGTTGGTATTGAAAGTAGATGATTTGATCAATAGTCAATATACTCCGACCGAGATTGAGACTATAACCGACCCTTATTTGGGATCAAAAGAATTTACTAGTACAGAATTTTAAGAAATTTCATATCACTTATATCTTTTTAACATGTAAACCATATTGAAAATGGAAGCAATATTGGCAATTATAGTTATTGTATTCATAGTGCGCTTAGTAGCACAAGTCGGAAAATTTCTTTGGTCTGAAGGTATCATTCAAAAAGCAATATCATCTGTTGTTGTTGCTCTAATATCTGGAGGTATTCTTATGGCTATTACTGGTGACCCAAATTGGGGCGTGGGAGGAGGGATAGTTATCTCCTTAATTAGTTTCACATTTGTCGGAGAAAGCTAAATATGTTTACTGAAAATTAAAAAATCTTTATTTCAATAATTTAAACTTAATAAAATGAAAAAAACACTATTTCTCTTTAGCATGTCAATGGCAATACTTTTTTGCTGTGCAATGGCAGTTCCTGATTCCAGATACCGGACAGAACTCGTAGAGCCAGATGGTAATTATCATATTTCTGTTCATGTCTCATACTCCGATGGAGGTAGTTATCGTGGTGCTAAAGTACAAGGCGAAGTTTGTGGAATTTTGGGAGGCATGACAAAATCTGTAAGAACAGATAGCAGAGGTTATGCAAAATTGACTTTTACAAGTAATGAGTCTCTATGTAAAATTTTTATTAACGGAAAAACAAAGAGAGGAAAATGGGAGAATGGTACAACTGCATACTTTATTGATTAAAATTACTTGTAAGTAGAAGCAGCAGAGATTAGTCTCTGCTGCAATTTGACAAATATTAATCCATTATAAATCTGCTGACTTATGAAATCACAAACTATCAATAAAACATACATTGCACTTGTCTTATTTATTCTTTTACCCATTTTTAAATATGCTCAAACATCCCTAAAAAGTGCTTTACCCGTGGCAACTAATCTCGATTATATATGGGCTAAAGCTGAAGGGGCTGATAATATTGATGTTGCCAGTGTTATTGATGCAAATAGTATAGGCGAGGTTGCCTTTAGTATTGAAAGTAATGGAGTTATAGGTTTCGATAATGGGGATAGTTATCCCGGGCAGAATTATGCGAAAAATATATATATAGTCAAGTATGATGAAGATGGTAATACGATCTGGACTGAAAATATAACTTGTACCAATGGATGCCATCTTGCGGATATTGCTATAGATGAAACTGGTCAAATATATATATTGATAGATTATAGGTATAAGTTGTTTTTTCAGGATGTTGAAATATCAGGAACTTCTCTTGGAATGTCACTGGCAATAGCTAAATATACTAGTGATGGAATATTGTCATGGGTTAAATCAGACAATTCAACGCTTTTTGCTCCAAATTTAATAAAAGGAACCTCTATTGATGTGGATGATTCAGGTGTATACTTTACCGGATATTTTAGGGATACACTTAGCATAGATGGAACTACGTTCGTTTCTTCAGAAAATACTACTTTTTTTGGGAAAATATCATCCACAGGAACTTTGAATTGGCTGAATACAGCTATTGGAACAGATTATAATAATGGTATGGATATTGTAGTTACGCCATCTTATTTTTTTATTGGCGGTAGCCACGGAGGCACGTTTAACATTGGTAGCAATTCTGTAAACCCTACTTCAGGCTTCGCCCATGCTTTTCTAGGGAAATTTGATTTAAATGGAAATAATATTTGGTTGAAGAATTATGGTGGTGTTTCTGATGTATCAGGACATGGTGGTATTTATCCTACAGATGATGGTGGAGTTTTTATGGGAGGTGTTTTTTTAAATTCTGCCAACTTTGGTTCAATCAGTCTTACAGGACAAACTTTGAATTCATTTGTGATCAAGGTTGATGCTAATGGCAATGTGATCTGGGGAAATCACATTGAAAATGCTCATGCATATGAATTAATTGCAAACAGTAACGGTGAAATTGTCCAGTATATTAATAGTTATGAGGATATTAATACGCCCAATGGAAATACGATTGCAGGACCTTTTACCGGACTGGCAAAATTCAGTATTACTGATGGTCAATTTTTATCTGCTGAATCGATAGGAATGGAAATTACGTCTTACGATCAGGTATCTAATCAGTTGTCCATATTTAAAGGTACAGGGTATGCTATTACAGGTAGATTTAGTGGTACAACTACAATAGGGAACTTTAATTTTACCGCTAATGGTTCAACCGATCATGCAGTTGCTGTTTACAGTGAGTTGATTTGTCAGCCATCAAGTGCTAATATAGAAGCTGATATCTGCATGGGAACTACCTATGATTTTAATGGACAAATGTTGACTACTTCAGGTACTTATACTAGTAATTTGCTCGATGAGCAAGGTTGCGATAGCATAGTGATTTTAGATTTGGCTGTAAATCCCTTACCAATATCAGATTTTTCTATTGTCGATACATGCCTTACCGTAACACTTACCAATAATTCAGCTAATGTAGTCGAATCACAGATAGATTGGGGGGATGGACTAACAGAAAATTTGAGCATAGGAAGCACTAGATCACATACTTATGCCATTGATAGTATTTATACTATTTGCCAAACAGGTATCTCTACCTTTTGTGGCATTTCTGAAAAGTGTGATTCTGTGGAGATTAGTACTCTATTATGGCCATGCCCTATTGCACCTGTCAATATTAATGACTCTCTTGAACTGGTTAATTTTTATAATAATCACTGCGGTATAGATTGTACGCTTAACTGGGATTTTGACGAACCTGTTAACACATGGGAAGGCATTGCAGTTCTTGAAAATAGAGTAATCGGAATAGACCTTTATTCAGAAGGTCTATCGGGTGTTGTTCCTGATCTAAACCTACCTAAATTACAATATTTATTACTTTCAGAAAATAATTTTACCGGACAACTACCCGATTTTTCTGGACTTCCAGAACTTAATCTACTTTACATATATGGAAACAACATTACAGGTTATTTACCGAATTTTTCAAATTTACCCGTTTTAACTGAGCTTTATCTTTACAGAAATAACATAGATGGTACAATACCTGATTTTAATAACCTAAACAATTTAGAAGAAATTAGTCTTGGTAATAATAATTTAGAGGGAACTATCCCGGATTTTTCGAATTTACCAGCTTTAATTGATCTTGATCTGGAAAAAAATAAATTAACAGGAAGCATCCCAGATTTTTCTAATCTACCTAATCTACTAACTCTTGATCTTAGTGCAAATCGCTTAATGGGAACGATTCCAGATTTTTCTAATATCCCGAACCTGCTTATCCTCAATCTTATTGCAAATCGCTTGACAGGTACGATTCCGGATTTTACAAATCTTACAGATATTAGAGACCTGCTGGTGTCAGAAAATTACTTAGAAGGAGAAATTCCCAATCTGCTAGATAATACAAATTTAGAAGAACTACTGATTGCGTATAATCAATTTGATTTTAATGATGTTATGCCTGTATTTTCTGACTATAGTCAACTTGATCGTTTCAACTTTACACCACAATATCATGGTGAAATTCAGTCTTATATTATTGAGGTTGGAGATACGCTTAGTCTTGAATTGTCCTACCCTTTATCAGGAAACAATAATCAAAATGTTAATTATCAATGGAAGCATAATAATGGTAACCTGGGAGGTGAGCAGGACAGCATGCTTTTATTAGAAAATATAAGTCTCAATAATTTGGGTTTTTACGACTTAGTTATGACTGATGATAGTCGAGTACCTGGCTTACTTGTAATCTCCAAGCGGATGTATGTAACAGCTATTGGTTATGATCTGTTTGGACAGCCAGTCAATTATGCACAGGTGATGATGGAATTTGATAATGAAACAGATAAAATAGCTTTTGAAGCCGGACAGCTTTACCCCAACGGCGGCTGGGTACAGGACAGTTGTAGCTGCAACCGTCACCTTTACCTATGGCAATTTCCCACCGACACGGCAGCTCTGGAAGTATTACTAAATATTAATACTCGTACCGAAACACAAGGCAATAAAGCCGATGTAGATGGAGGTCCAAACAACATATTCAATCTCGGTGTATCCAATAATACAGGCACTGCCTGGGCTTGGCAAAGTGATTATGCCGGCTTCAATTATCCAGATTCCGTAACAGTTTATCTAATGGATTCAGGGATGGATAATGGAGGCTGGAATCCTGAACCCTATTTGCTGAATGAGGCACCGCTGGATAGCTGTTATAATATCTCGGCAGCAGGCTATGGATATACGGATACACTGGCGACTATAAATATTGACTATATAGATTCGCTGGGACACGGGACCTATGGTTATCGTACAATCACGGAAGGATTGGATAGTTTTATGAATATCAAAGTCGTGCCCTTAAAAGTCTTCGACCAGGGAGGGGAGGGTACTTTATTCAAATTTGTCTGCGCAATGTATCACGCCATAGACCACGGAGCAGATATTATCAATATCAGTGCGGGCTATCGTGGTGAGCCTTCTGGGATTTTGGAAAATGCGGTACAGCAGGCACAGCAAAAAGGCATTTTCATTGTAACGGCTACAGGAAATGACAGCCTTGACATTGATGAGACGCCACAATATCCTGCTTTTTTTGCTGGTCAGACCTATGAATATTATGAAAATGGCAATAGCTTTCCTACCATTATACCTTACGATAATGTCATTTCTGTAGCAGCCATAAACGCACAGGATTCTCTTGCCTGCTTCTCTAATTATGGTAGTACTTCAACGACTCTGACTGCTTATGGAGAGAATATCAGTGGATATGGTGTAGGCGGGGAAAGTGTTGTCAGTAGTGGCACTTCTATGAGTACTTTTTTGGTGACCCGTGAATTAGCAGCAGAGATAGCGAAAGAAAAGAGTCGTTCTCAGCAAGATATCTGGTCAGCTTTTGAATCGCTTCGTCTAACAGATAACCCACCGACGTTTGGACTAACGAGTACGGGTAAAAAACTGGATATTAACCTGACTGCTACCTGCCTGCCAACACTATTGCCGCAAGGCAATATCACAAACGGAACTTATCAGGCAGGCTTTGATATTCAATCTTCAGGAATCATATCTACTGGTAATATGGTAAACTTCAAGGCTGGGCAGGTCATTTTGTTGGATACAGGTTTTAGGGTAGAACAGCAGGCTTCATTATCTGCTGAAATTGAGGAATGTGTGCCGGAAAATTGAAAGTTTAAAAAATGATAAATATGTTTTTTGGGTAATTTGAATGAAAAGTGTCGTAACAAAAAATTAATTTTGGAGGATACAATCCACTACCAATGCGATACTTTTTGTTGGTTTTCACTTTTTTCCCAATCATTACTTATACTCAAAATGTAATTGACCTTAAGTGTGATGGTCTTGTTTGTAGTTGTAAAAAAGGGGAGGATTTCTCTATTGATAAAGCTATTCAAGGTTCTCTTTCAAATACTATAAATAATGAAAAACGATTAGCCTGTATTCATCATCAGCTTGGGGTACACTACTATTTATCCGATGATTACTCTAAGGCTATTTTTCACAATAAAGAAGCCTTAAAAGTAAGGGAGCAATATGAAGATGGGATGTTGTGGAAGTCCTGCAGGAATTTGGGATATTCCTACATTGATGGAGGATATTACACTAGAGGAATTGAGGTCTTAAACAGGGCTTTTGAAGTAGAAAAAATATTTAACGATCACCCCACTGCTCATAGATATATGGGGATTGCCTATGGGAAGTTAGGCGACTTTGAGGAAGCAGAGAACGCCTTCAAGCGATCTATTAAATTATCTGATGGGCACAGATACCGAGGAGATGCTTATAATGATTTTTGTAGTGTGCTGACAGAAACGCGCCAACAAGAGCAGCTTGAAAAAGCATTGGTCTTAGCAGATTCAGCCATTATACACTATAGAGCCATCGAGGATCAAGGGCGATTAGCCGGAGCCTACAATAATAAAGGGACAACTAACAGGTGGTTATTAAATTATGAGGCGGCATTATCTTCATATAAGAAAGCACTAAAAATTCATACTGAAGAAGATCAATTAAAACAGGCTCAAACACTGAATAATATTGCTACAATCTATTATGCAGAAGGAGAAAATGAACTGGCTATTAAAGAACTTGAGCAATCTCTAAAGATCAAAAAAAACTATCATGATAGTGCAGTTTTTCACTCAGATTATGCCGCCAATTATGAAAACCTTGGCGAAAACTATGAGCAGTTAGGGGAATTGGATAATGCATTGTTGAAGTATCAAAACTCATTGATAAATCTCACAGATAATTTTAGAGAAACGGATGTTTATTCTAATCCTAAAGTAACTGGGGAAACTTATTTTTATTCTTATGTTCATACGATTCGAGTTTTATACTTGAAGGCTCGAACAGCTATGAAAATATATAAAGAAAAAGGTAATGAAGCCTATCTAACATTGGTAGAAAATACCTGTGAAACAGCCCTCCAACTGCACCATCAACTTCAGCAGCAAATTGTTGCAGAAAATTCTAGATTGCTACATGTAGAGACCGTCGTTCCTTTAACAGAAATAGCCCTGGAGGCAGCCTGGAAACAGCAGCAAATTGGGCAATCGAAAATGAAGGAAATTTTTAAGCTGATGGAAAAGAGTAAAGCAACTGTTCTGTTGCAATCTATAAATGAGGAGCAGGCTTTACAATACACAGGTTTGCCAGATAGTCTGATCAGACGCGAACAGAACCTACGTGTTGATATCACACATTACAAACAGCAAATTCGAACAGCTCAGAAAAAAGTGGATACTGAAAATATAAATAGATATGAAGCTTTGTTATTAAAAAAACAAAATGACTACAATCTTTTATTGAAAAAACTCGAGAAGAATCATGCAGAATATTATGATTTAAAACATAAGCAGCATGATATTAGCTTGATAAATGCTCAAAAATATCTGAATCCAGAAACTGCTATACTGGAATACTTTATAGGAGACAGCAGCCTATACATACTCACCATTCAACAGCAAAAAGCTGACTTATACCGCCTTGATAAACCAGAAAATTGGCAAACAACACTAGATAATTTCCGCAAATCTATAATAGATAAGACTTATTGGGAAGAGGAGACTTTATTTACAGAAAATGCTCATCGCTTGTATAAATGGTTATTAAAAGAACCGCTCAAGGAATTAAATGAAGACATAAAACGCCTGCAAATTATCCCGGATGGACAACTAAATTACATACCTTTTGGATTACTGCTTCGGGATATGCCGACAGGTGAAATAAAATACAGAGACTTAGCTTACCTTTTAAAAGATAAGGCTGTTGGTTATGCTTATTCTGTAGCATTGCTACTTGATAAAAAGAAAGTTACTCATCGCCGGCTACCCAGAGGTTATGGAGGTTTTGCACCTGCTTATGGTGGAGACAATTACGCAGATTTACCGAAAGGGCGTGAAATGGTTCAGGTAATGGCTGATAATTTTGGAGGAACTGTTTTTGTAGAAAAAAAAGCAACTAAGTCAGCATTTCTTGAAGATGCCGGACGTTTTCAGGTGCTGCATCTATCTGCACACGGTATTTTGGATGATGAAAACCCTTTATATTCCAATTTAGTTTTTGCTGAAGAAGAACCTCTCTATGCTGCTGATCTGTATAATACTCGTCTAAATGCCGATCTTACAATACTCAGTGCCTGCAATACGGGCGTGGGAAAAATCAAAAAAGGGGAAGGCGTGATGAGCTTGTCTAGAGCTTTTACTTACGCCGGATGCCCCAGTCTGTTGATGAGCCTTTGGAGTGTGCCGGATGAAAGCACGGCAAAATTAATGGAAGGTTTTTTTGACGAAATAAAGGCAGGCAAAAGCAAAGATAAGGCATTGCAAATTGCCCAGCTCAATCATTTGAATGAAGCCCCTGTTGAGCAACATCACCCTGTATACTGGGCAGGCTTTATAGCTTCTGGAAATATGGAACCAGTTAGTTTTATCCTGATAAATACCTGGTGGTTGATATTGTTTGGAGTACTGTTAATAACAGTTATATTTTTTGTGCAGCAGAGATATTAGACAATGTACTAAGTAGAGATTTGACATTACTTTATGAAAATACCCCAAAAAAAAGAGAGCCTGATCATCTGTATGACCAAGCTCGCCCTTCTAAATATTTGTTGTTAAAATCCCTAAAGCCAAATTAATGTGGAGTTTGAACTCCTCTAATGGGGGCAGTAACAAACGAACATCATGGTGTGGATTCTACATTCCCCTCAGCATCTACTTTAAATACCCACTCCTGTTTTTGTCCATTTCTGGTTACATCGTGATTGTCATATCTTACGTATTTCAATTCCCAGCTATCATTGCCCAAATACTTTGCTTTGATGTCAGAATTATAAGACTCTACCTCTGGCAATTCTATCATGTTGATGCCCTTAATTTTGGAAAATACATTGCCAAGAGCTCTGATGTTTAGATAAGGATATGCACTAACTTCAAATGAATTATCAGCACTATTATAATGATTGATCGTCAGGTTATATTTGTCGATCAGTTCATTGATTCGCTCATTGGAAGTTTTGGGTTGTCCTTCTCTTATTGGATCAAGCCAATCTACATCTGAATCACACACTACTATAAACCTGTCTACATAAAAAGGCTTCTGTGCAGTATGAATTCCGAGTTCTCTGGTTACTTTTATTGCTGCTCTGTCTTCCGACTGATAAATAGCGAGTAAGGCATTAAACAAACTTTCTCTGACGTTCTCAGGAATTTCAATATCGTCTTCAGATGGTTTCTTTCCATCTGAAATATAGCATAAAGCTAATCTTGCTGCATCTTTGTCAAAAGCTTCAATTTCAGGTCTGCTATAATCATTTAGCGCAAACTTAAATTCCATATTTTGAGCATTACATGGAACAAGTAAAAGAATCGCTGCAAAAGCGATCAATAATTTTTCTATTATTTGCATAAGTTACCGGGTTTCCTGCTAAGGTGTATCTAACTGGAAAAATTACCCCCTCTTGATAATATTTCCTGTTTTTGATATCTTCTCAGTTGTGTAAAGCGTAATGTTGATTTTGTATGTGATTATACGGTATGACTTTGGCAAAAGTTGCACTCGTAATGCTTTTTTTACCATAATTGATGTGATTAATCTGGAAATAGTTGCTTTTTAAATACAAAAAAGTATAATTTTTATATTTTTTAATGTTTTAGTGGCTGTCAAAAAGTGGGTGACGGATTATCTTTTATTTTTTACTTTGGCGTTTATTAACTGATTTAAACAAGTACTTAGAGAATTGAAGGACAAAAACTTATCGTATAAAAGGTTATTTTTGTCTAAAAATGGTACAGATATTTTCAATACCGTTGTGCATGAATTAGATTTGTAAAACATTTTTTAATAATTCATTTAAGGTTCTTTCTTTTCTTGTAGAAAGAGTCATCATTAAACCATTTACAATGAATCATAAAACTTCCTTCTTCTTCGCTTTACTGATGATATTGAGTGCTCAGTCATTCGCCCAATCAGGAAAGATAGAATTTGAAGAATACGACCTGGATAACGGGATGCACGTTATTCTACACGAAGACAAGTCAACACCAATCGTTGCTGTTACTATTATGTATCATGTAGGTTCTAAAAATGAACAGCCCGACCGTACTGGTTTTGCTCACTTTTTTGAACACTTACTTTTCGAAGGTTCTGCAAATATTAATCGTGGAGAATTTGATAAGTATGTAGAAAAAGCTGGTGGTACACTGAACGCGAATACTAGTTATGATCGCACGTTCTACTTCGAGTTATTACCATCTAATCAACTTGAATTAGGATTGTGGCTTGAATCTGAACGTTTGTTACATGCCAAAGTTGAGAATAAAGGAATTGAAACACAAAGAGAAGTTGTAAAAGAAGAACGTCGTCAGCGTGTTGATAATCAGCCTTATGGTACTTGGATACAAGAAATGTTCAAACGAGCTTTTAAAGTACATCCATACCAGTGGCCAGTTATTGGTTATATGGAGCACCTCGATGCTGCGGAAGAAGATGATTATGTGAATTTTTATAAAACCTTTTATGTACCCAACAATGCAGTATTGTCGATCGCAGGTGATCTGGACATCCCTGAGACGAAAAAAATGATCGAGAAATATTTTGGCACTATTCCTAAAGGTACAATTGATATTCCTCGACCTACAGTGAAAGAACCGGCAATGACAGCCGAAGAACGTGCTACTATTTATGACAATGTACAACTACCAGCCATTATACAGGGCTTTCGCATTCCTGCTCAGGGAACACCTGACTTTTATGCAGTAGATATGTTATCGACTTTATTGTCGCAAGGACAAAGTTCCCGCCTTTATCGTTCATTGGTAGACGAACAACAAAAAGCATTACAAATAGGCGCTTTCCCATTTGGATTGGAAGATGCTGGTATCAACGTAGTTTTTGCTTTGGTTAATGTAGGTGGTGATATCGACGAAACAGAAGCTGCTATGGAAAAAGAATACGAGCGTGTACGCAGTGAACTGATCTCTGAAAAAGAATTTCAAAAACTAAAGAATCAGATTGAGAATGATATTGTCTCATCTAATTCAACAGTGGCTGGCCGTGCAGAGAGTTTGGCTGATTATCATATGTATTTTGGCGATGCTAATCTTATCAATACTGAAATTGAACGATATATGAGCGTAACCAGAGAAGACATCAAGCGTGTTGCTAACGAGTTTTTTGTAAAAGATAATCGTGTTACTTTGCACTATTTGCCGAAGGCAATGGAGCCAAAAGAAGATAAAGGCGAATAATAAAACTCAATGAATCAAAATTATTAGAACATTATAACAATGAAAAATATATTATATTTTGCTGCTCTGGTTTTCTTGTTTGCACAATGCACAGGAACACAAAAAACGACAAATGCTGTCAAGGATGCAGTCGATAAAGTAACAACAAACGGACTAGACAGAAGTAAAGCTCCTGAGCCGGGTCCTGCTCCAAAAATTCAACTAGGCGATTATGAATCATTTACTTTGCCAAATGGCTTACAGGTAATCGTTGTTGAAAACAATAAAATCCCACGGGTTTCTTTCCAGCTTTCTATGGATTCTGATCCGCTTGTAGAAGGTGATAATGCAGGTACCGCCAGTATGGCAGGATCTATGCTCACCAAGGGAACCAAAAACAGAACCAAAGCTCAATTAGATGAAGAAGTTGATTTTATTGGTGCAACTTTAAATTCTAGTGATGGAGGAATTTTTGCAGCTTCACTGACCAGGCATGTCCCAAAGCTGCTGGAATTGATGTCTGATGTAGTTTTGAATCCATCTTTCCCCACTGAAGAGTTGGAGAAAATGAAGAAACAACAGCTTTCTGCCTTAGCTTCTGCCAAAGATGATCCTAATCAGATTGCCAGCGATGTAGCTGATGTACTTCGCTATGGAAAAGATCACCCATATGGAGAACTCGTAACAGAGGCAAGTGTAGAAAATATTACATTAGCCAATTGTAAAAAATACTATGAAACTTATTTCAGACCGAATACAGCTTATCTGGCTATCGTAGGCGATATCAATATTGAAGATGCCAAGAAAATGGTAGGCAAATACTTTGGTGATTGGAAAAAAGGCGAGGTGCCTTCTCATTCGTATAAAGTACCTACTGCACCTAATAGTACGCAGATGGCTTTTGTAGACAAACCAGGTGCCGTTCAGTCTGTTATTTCGGTAACTTATCCGGTAGACCTAAAGCCTGGAACCGCAGATGCTATCAAATCAAGAGTGATGAATCAGGTGCTTGGAGGAGGAGTTTTCTCCGGCAGATTGATGCAAAATCTTCGTGAAGATAAAGCTTACACCTATGGCGCACGTTCTTCGTTATCAACCGACAAATTAGTAGGCAGATTTTCTGCAGGGGCTAGTGTGCGTAATGAAGTAACAGATAGCTCCATTGTTCAGTTTATGCATGAATTGAATCGAATGGTAGACGAAGATGTGACGGCAGATCACTTGCAATTAGTGAAAAACTCTATGACTGGTAGCTTTGCCCGTTCACTGGAGCGCCCTCAAACCATGGCTCGTTTTGCATTGAATACATTGCGCTATAAATTACCAGCCGACTATTATGCAACTTATCTGGAAAAGTTAAATGCAGTTACTGTTGAAGATGTAAGAGCTATGTCGCGTAAGTATATCAAACCTGACAATGCCTACATTCTTGTGGTTGGAAATAAGGATGAAGTGGCTTCCAAATTAGGTCAGTTTGCTGCCAGTGGAAAAGTAGATTTCTATGATACAGAAGGTAATCCTGTCGAAGATATGGGTATGCCAACTGATGTCACAGCAAAAGGCGTTATCGGTAATTTTATTGATGCTACTGGTGGAAAAACTGCTTACGAAGCACTCCGCGACATGAAAATGAAAATGAAAGAAGAAACAATGGGGTTGAATGTCGATGTGATGATGAAAGCACCGTTTAAAAGCAAGACAGCCGTCTCTATGGGAGGCAATGTTATGCAAGAGGAAATTTTCGACGGCACTAAAGGTAAGAAAAATGGAGAAATGGTAACAGATGCTGCCGAAATTGATAAAATGCGTGTTGATGCTACATTTAACAGAGAGTTGAAGTTTGATGAATTAGGCTATACGTTAAAGCTGGCAGGCATGGAAAAAGTAGGTGGAAAGGAAGCTTATGTTGTTAAGGTTACGGCACCCAATGAAGTAACTACAACAGAGTATTATGATAAAGCAACCAGTTTGAAACTGAAAGAGGTACGTCGTGAAAAAACAGCCATGGGACCTATGACTATAACGACCAACTTTGATGATTATCGCCCTGTAAATGGCATACAGATGCCACATACAATCAAGCAGTCCATGGGACCACAGATGATGACTTTTAAAGTTGAATATGAAGCTAATACAAACATTAGTGATGCTGAGTTCAAAATAGACTAAGTACACAGTGTACTAAGCATCTCTAAATGAAAGTCTAATAAAAAAGGGGAATTGCGTTGAGCAATTCCCCTTTTTTATTCTTATGAAAAAACATCAATTGATACCGGATTGTGTTAAACGACACTTAACCCTTAATATTTGGGAAATTTCTTCCAGATCAACATTATAAGGCTGATACATCACATTATTATCGGAAATCAGGCGCAACTGAGTAATCTGATCATTAGTTTTAATTTGTTGTACACGCTTAGCAACCACCACATCGGTTACAATAACGTAAACATTATTGTCTCGTAATGGCTCACCGCGCTCCAATGGCTCACAAACAACAATATCGCCATTTGTAATCGTGGGGAACATGCTATCTCCACTAATTTCAAAAGCGACTAAACCGCCGGCATATCCTGGAATAGAGAACTTTTGTAATCCTCCCATAAAGTCGGTGTTGTCACGCTGCATAGCATAACCAGCCACTGCTTTTTGAGTAACCAATGTAATATTACGACGCCCTTCAAAGCCCAACTCACTTAGCAGATGTGCAGGTACGTCTCCATGACCCGCCAACATATCCTCACTACAACCAAACAGATAGTTGGCATTTATGCTGAATTTTTCAACAAGCTTGTTTAATTGATCGACTGTGATGTTGCGCTTGCCCTTAAGAATACTGTTGATAACGTGATTGTAGGTGCCTAAATGTTTGGCAATATCTGATTTACCACGAATTAAGTTATTCTTTTCTAAATAAGAATATACTGCTCTAAACTTCTGATTTACAGTGTTATCTTCAAAATTAGACATATTTTTTGCAGTTTTTTGTTTTAGAAAAATTTGACTTTTGAAACAAAAAGTTTTATAATTGCGTTATTGAAAGTGATAATAACAACAATTTAGTGTTGTTGTTGACGTAAATGTACAAAAAGTTTCTGTTAAAACAAAACAATTATGACTCCGGCTAGGAATGATAACTTACGAGGTAAAAACCACTCCCTGAAGAGAAACAATAATATTCAGGAGATGCTCAAAAAACTTATTGATGCATTGATTAATCAGATTTGTATATGGATTAATCAGCTTGTTGGGATGATGCGCCAATTGTTCCATAAAAAGCGTTTGCCCTGGTTCAAATTGTCTATTATCTGTATTCTTGTTTATGTGTTGTTCACCAGAGATATGAATTTCAACTTCTCTATGAACGCACCTGCAAAAGCTTCCGGTATTCAAACGGAAATGAATGATTACAAACCAAGCCAAACTTCTTTTAGATCTGTTGAAAAAACAAAACCTAAAGTCAAATTAGATCCTAAAAAAGAAGCTTATGTTCTTCGTTTTGCCAGTACAGCAATTACGGAAATGGAGAAATTTGGTATTCCTGCCAGCATAAAAATGGCACAGGGACTGATCGAGAGCAGGGCAGGGGAGAGTGGGCTTGCGGCTAAAAATAATAATCATTTCGGTATAAAATGCTTTTCTAAGAAGTGTGGCAAGGGGCATTGTGCCAATTTCTCTGATGACCATCACAAAGATTTTTTCAGAAAATATAAAACCGCATGGGAAAGCTGGAGAGATCACAGCTATTTCCTGACCAAAGACAGGTACAAAGACTTAGTCAAATATGAAAAAGACTACAAAGCCTGGGCGCATGGTTTGAAAGAACGTGGCTATGCTACAGACCCCCAATATGCTGAAAAACTGATCGATATTATTGAGAAATATGAGTTGTATAAATTAGATAAATAAGACTTTTTTAATAATTTAAATTCAGGATAGTTTATGTTTTTTTGATTAAATTTGCTCATCATCAATCTTCATATACATGGCTCGTTTATTTACAATACTATCCATTTTATCGCTATTTTTAATAGGCTGTCAGCCGCCGGATGTTTCATCAAAAGAAGACCCTGAACCACATTCCGAAGCAGATATTATGCAGCAATCAGCCAAAGCAGGTTTCTATTTGTCCAATGATTTTCCTGATGTAGGTACCCAAATACGAAAAGCAAGAGAACAAAAAGGACTCACTCAGTTAGAATTGGGAAAAGCTACTGGGCTTAGTGATAAAAATGTCAATAATATAGAAAGCGGGCGGGCTATGCCTACCAGAGAGATCATCTTTGAAATACAAGAAGTATTAGACTGCGAGATCATTTTAGATGCTTTATAACAGCAATCAAAATAAAAAATACAGCTTAACCCACCAAAAAGACCTCATCCTGCATCATTATCATTGAATAGACTGTAAAAAATAATTAGCTTTGTAAAGCAGGGTATATTCCCAGATGAAAATAGGTGATTTTGACCGAAGCGGAGCTCATAGAACAATGTCGCAAAGAAAACCGTGCAGCTCAAAAAGAACTGTACGAGCGTTTTGCACCCAAAATGTTTGGTGTGTGCAAGCGTTATGTGCGTAATCGTGAGGATGCTGAGGATATATTGGTTGAAGGGCTTTTCAAAGTTTTTGATAATATTGATAAATTTAAAGGAAAGGGAAGTTTTGAAGGCTGGATACGTCGAATAGTTGTTAATCAGGCTTTAATGTTCTTGCGTAAGAAACACAATTTCAATCTGACCGTAGAAGTTAGCAACATTGAAGTTAAAACAAATGTTAGCGTAGAGGATGAACTAGCAGAGCAAGATATACTCAATTTATTAAATAAATTACCCACAGGCTACAGAACGGTATTCAATTTGTATGTAGTAGAAGGATACAAACACCGTGAAATTGCTGAAATTATGGGTATTAGTATCAATACCTCGAAATCACAATTAATTTTGGCTAAAAAAAGATTAAGACAATTAATTCAGAAAAATAGCCAATACCCTGAAACCGGGTGAAAGGATGTTTAAAACACAAACGAATGCGAAATTAAATCGCAATAAGTCATGAAACAGGACGATCAAATATTCGATTTATTCAAAAAGAATGAGCACAAACTCGAGGAGATGCCTTCGCTTCAGGCCTGGGACAGACTGGAGGAGCGACTGGATGAGCGTAAAGATGAGAAAAAAGGCTTTGTACTCAGAAAAGTGGCGATAGCTGCTGCAGTCTTTATTGCGGTATCTATGATCGCTATATGGACTTATGTCAATCCATTTAATTATAACAATGAAAGAGCAGCATTTCACTCCAATAAAGCCCCATCACCTATCGAACGTATCGCCAGCGATGCCAATGAACGGGCTGTCCCTTTATTAATGTCACACAGAGAAAAAGCTGTTTTCCTTACAGAAGCTGTCAGAAAAACCAATCCTGAAAACCCACCAATAGCCAATAAAAAACCAGGTAATAATGTTCAGTCTGGCGATAGAATAAAGCCTGGTATAAATGAAAAAGAAGTAAAAGAAACGAGATTACCAGCAATTGCGGATGTAATAGAGCGTGAGAACGCAGAAATAAGAGACAAAAAGCTGCAAAAAGATGAAGAATCAGACCTTTTTGCTTTGAAAGATTTTGATGATGAGAATGATGGAGCAGTTATAGAAAAAGAAGAAGTACCACAGCCCGAAACTGAAAAAATGATCGTACTTGCTGACCTGGAAGAAGAGGTGGAAGCAAAATCAGTAGAAAAAGGTAAGACTAAAGCAATAAGTAAAGCTGACTTACCAGAAGCTACAGACTATGACTATGGTACTGATCAGGACGATTTTTCGACTACTATTGTTACAGAATATGAACCAATAAGAAGCAAAGCAGAAGAAAAACGTCGTGATGAAATGCTTCAGGAAAGTGAGCGTAGAAGAGAGAAAAAACGCAGAGCTTCCAAAAAAGCAAAAACCATGTCGGAAGCTATTGCTCAAAACAGTGCTAAAGATAAATTTGAAGAAGTAGCAAAAGAATCCGATGAAGCTGTCGTTATGGAAGAACACCTTGCTGTAGTAACAGCGCCAACAAGTGCGTCGGAACTTCCTGGCAGCCCTACCTCATTTGCCTGGCTGATAGGGGAATGGAACAGTCAGCAAAATAACGCTATCCAATTTTCTCAAGCATCGTACATGATTTCAGGGAGTGGAGAATTTAGTCAGGGGGATGTCTCTGAATTAAGTATTGATACAAGAAATAATGGACAGCTTTACTGGTCAGGAACAGAACTTTTTAATATTATTGAGCAAACCTCTTCAAAAATTGTCTTTGAAAACACTGAAAAGGATAGTTTTCCCAACCGTATTATCTTCACTCTAATCAACCAGAATGAAATGAGTGTAGAACAGCAAGATAAGAATCGCACTGAAGTTCAGGTATATACAAGGAAATAAAGTGATTATCTCTGACGCTTAGGTCTGCGGTTTCCACGCATTTGCATACGCTGATGCCCCTTGGGAACCATCTTCAATTGCTTCTCAATTTGCTGAATAGCTGCTGTTATCTGTGGCTCAGTAACCTGACAATTCTTGGCTTCTTTAAGATAATTTTTAGCCAATTGCAGTTTGTTTTTATTGGCTGCCATCTGCACCAGAGCCAAATATATCTGAGCTGTATAATCTCCTGTTGGCATACCGACTTCCAAAGCATCTTTCATATGTACTTCTGCCTGATTGAAATCTTTACGATGCATTTGAATGCTACCCAGTAGAAAATGATAAACTCCACGATTCATCTTCAACATCCAATTGGGTTTCCAGGTCCATTTGAGTTGCTCTTCAGCATGATCCAAATCGCCACGCTCAACAGCCCTGGCAGCAGAAGCCAGAGTACCAAATAGAAAATAACCAACCAATAGAACAATGCCAGGAATCAATAGAATCCATGACCAGGCAAGTCCATAGGGAAGGAAAGAAACAACGATACCACCAATCAACAGAACGGCGATCAATAAAAAACGAATCTTAATAGGTATTACGGGCATATCTTACTTTTTACTTTAAACAACTTCTTTGATAAATGGGCTGCAAAACTAAGGATTTTAATTTAATCGGTGTTAATGACCAATTGTTGATTATAATCAATTCTTAATTTACTGCTTTTTAAATCAGAGGCATCATTGAGCCAATGTGCTAATGGAGCTACTACATCTTTCTCTATAGCACGCTGAAGTGGTCGGGCTCCATAACGTTCATCAAAACCAACATCAGATAAATGATTTACCAGCTTCTCACTGAAATCAAGATCCAGCGCCCGCTTAACAAAACCTTCTCGCTTTTTCAGGTCGCCAAGCTCTTTATATGTAATATGACGAATATTATCCTGATTGAGTGAGTTGAAAGTGACGATAGAGTCTACACGATTTAAAAATTCGGGACGGAAAAAGCCACGCAAAGCTCCACTATAATCCGGTTGTAGGTTTTTATCGAAACTAATAGAACGACGATTGGAAGCCCCCAGATTTGTTGTCATAATAATGATCGTATTGCGTAAATTGGTTATTCTTCCATAGGCATCTACCAGAATTCCTTCGTCTAATGCAGCCAGAAGCGCATCAAAAATAACTGGGTGGGCTTTTTCTACTTCATCCAATAATAATACAGAAAATGGGCGCTCACGTACTTCTTTTACTACTTTACCGACATCACGACCAGCACCAATAAAGCGATGAATCATCCCAGGATGCTGGAATTCACTCATATCTACCCGTATCAATGGCGACTGATTCTGACCCTTCCCGAAAAAGTAGTCGGCCATTGCTCTGGCTGAAGCTGTTTTACCAACGCCTGTAGGACCAGCAAATATCATCGTGGTAATAGGCTTGTGAGGGTTATTCAAACCAGCTTTAAATACTTTTATAGTACTAACGATCTGATGAACAGCGCCGGGCTGACCAATGATCCTTTTTTGAAAATAAGAACTCAGCTCGTCTATGTCTAGCAACAGATCATCTCTAAGGAACAGTTCAGGCATGCCAGTTTGCTTAATAAAATTAGCAATAACGGCCGGCTGATCTATTTTATCCTGCTGATTGAGTTGGGCTTCATTGACACATTGACCTAAAAAGCGTACAGCCTTACCAGGAAAGCAACTGTAAGGATAGTAGCGGCGCAATAAACGAAAACTCAGATTAATAGCTGGTTCAGTAATCTTAACCTTTAGATTACTACCGCTAAAATCAGCTAATTTGCTTAATATGTTTTGAATTTTCTGCTCAGGCAACTCATCAATTCTAACCAACTGAAAATTCTCAGCAAAGCCAGGGAGCATTCGCTTGATACTTTCCAATTGTTCGGGGGTTACCTCGCCAACCATCTGCAATTTCCCATCTCGAAGAAAAGAAGACATAAAGGCAGCAACACTATCTTCCGGGCCTTCGCCGCCTGTTTGTAATAGCCGAATAAAATCTACCACCCACAAAATACCATTGGCAGCGCTCAGGTCTTCTATCAATGCTTCGCAGTTCTCCTGCCATTCCCCCAGCCATTTTGCCGATGCTGTAATGCGTTGCGGCATAATTTGCCAAAAAGTAAAATCCAATCGCTGTGCACGATTTTTAGCTGTTATTTTCTTGATGGCTTGTTTTAGTACAGAGCTTTTACCAACAAGTGGCTTACCCACAATAAGTACATTGCTTCTGGAATTTACCAGTTTTTGAATCGTCTCAGTTACTTTACTCTCTAATTCCCAGGCAGCTTCAGGGAAGGCACTGATATTTCGTTTGACCGCCTTACTTTGCGGATAACGATCAGCCATAGACGATAAGGTCTCATAAGTAGGTTTATACTTAAAGTTCCAGTCGTAATCTTTGTTATAATTGACACGAAGTGTAATATGGTCTAGTTGCGGATGACCACGCATGATATGCTGATAGATTTCTTCAGGCAAAAGCCTGTTCAATATATCTGTTGTGAAATGACGAACCAGCGAACTGAATTGTTTACTGTCGTAATAATGAAAACGTTTGCCAAAAGCAGGCAGATAAGCTTCAAAATGCCCACTATCAGTTTCTCCATATACCACTGCTACAGGAACAGAAACGGTATCTTTCATGGGAAAGGCAGCTCGCTCAGTTCGATAAGTCGGGCGAACCTTGATATCTACTATTTTCAATTTGGGCTCAGCAATCGCCATGTGCGGATACTCGTCATGCTTTTTATACTGCTTCTGAATATGACCGGATAAGGTAGACTTTAGACTACGTAAGTCTTTATCAACCATTTGATAATCTGAACCAACTAAGACACCCAATACAGATGCATCAGGGAGGGTATAATATACGAGGGGATAAGTAATTGTTTCCATGCTTTACAAAGATATGGTTTTCGTTTGGGAAAGGTAAAATGTACTTGGCAATATATGTGTAAATAATCGTCTTTTATACCAGTTATTTGATAAAAAAAGCAGATGCTCTTGACGAAAATGGAAAGTGTAAAGTGTTGAATTTCAGAAAATAATTCATTTTTGATATGTTTTTTGTGAGATTTGGCATAATCTTAGTAATTTAGAGAGTATAAAATCATTTTACGATGAAAATACTTTTAATTACATTGTTGATGTCCACTTCGGTTTTTGCACAACCTGATTTTTCAGGAATTACGAAGGCACTCAACACAGGCGATGCCTCCATTTTAGCGGGGTACTTTGATGAAAATGTAGAATTGATCGTTCTTGATGATGAGGGAATTTATGGTAAAGCCCAGGCCGCCCAAATCGTTAAAAAATTCTTTGCGGAATATCCGCCAAAGTCGTTCAAATTAGTTCATCAGGGAACAAATAATAAAAGTCTGCACTACTGTATTGGCGATATGACGATTGGCTCCGATACTTATCGGGTTAGTTTTTATCTCAAACAAGTAGACGACCAGTATTTAATTCAAGAACTGGGCATTGAAGAAGATTAAACAACCATTATAGATAATCGAATGAAAAGGTATCCTGAGGGATGCCTTTTTTTATTTTGTGATGTTATCATATTCGCCAGAGGATTTACTACTTTTGCCCAAAGAATTATTCAAAAACCAATACTAAAGTATTGTCATTATGCAGCATTTAATTCAAGAAGCTACAGAGCTACAAATCAATGATTTTATAAAGAGAGCATTTCATGAAGATGTGGGAGAGGGCGACCATACCTCCTTAGCCTGTATACCGGAGAACCATCGCACTAAAGCCCGACTGCTGGTCAAGTCTGAATGTGTATTGGCAGGTATAGAATTGGCACAGCGCATTTTTCATCATGTTGATAAAACAGCAGAAATAGAAATCTTTATGCAGGACGGCACTGCTGCCAAACATGGAGATATTGCCTTTATCGTTGAATGTAATTCCAGAGCTTTACTCATGGCAGAACGCCTTGCACTAAACTCCATGCAACGCATGAGTGGGATTGCAACATTGAGTCGGGAATTTGTTGATAAAATTGAAGGTACATCAGCTGTTTTACTGGATACTCGAAAAACAACACCATTGCTTCGCTTTCTGGAAAAGTGGGCGGTAAGAATTGGCGGCGCTACTAATTATCGTTTTGGTCTGTATGATTGGATAATGGTCAAAGATAATCATGTAGATGCTTGTGGAGGTATTACTCAGGCTATACGCAGTGTAGCAGAATATCAGAAGAAAAATGCTTTGCAACTTGGTTTTACCATAGAAACCCGAAATCTGGACGAAGTGAAAGAAGTCATGGAACAGGGGAGGGGCATAGTTACCCAAATCATGCTCGATAATTTTAGCCTGGATATGACCAAAGAAGCTGTGAAGCTAATTGGTGATACTTTTAGTACAGAAGCTTCAGGCGGAGTCAATTTGAACACCGTTCGCCCCATCGCTGAAACCGGAGTAGACTACATCTCTGTTGGTGCGCTAACTCACTCTTACAATAGTAAAGATTTGAGCTTGAAGGTAATGAAGTAGCGCTGAGTAGAAAAAAAGTCAAAAACTGACACTAAAGAAGTTAGAAAATAATAATTCAAACAACAGAATGATGCGGGTGGGGTTAAACTTTATTGGATTTTGAAGCAGTCTATTCATCATTCTTTAAGTTATGAACTTTCTCTATTAGCCATCTTTTATCACTTATGAACTCTAATTGATCCATTTTATCTATAATTTTTCCAGGAGTTCCTTTACCTACCTGATGTTTAATTTTATAGAGATTGATAAGCATTCTAACAAAATTTTTATATCCCTTTTTTTGAGAAGCTTTTAAACGATTATTGTTAATCATATAAAGTTCGATAGTTCGATAGATAGTCATGGTACGCTCATCGTATTCTTTATCTAATTCAAAATGTGCCTTTACCATTAGCATACGACAGTTGATCTCGTAGAGTAAATTTACTTTGTCAACACGTATAAAATGGTAAATTGCATTTTGGTAATTTTTTTGATAAAAAGCAATAACGCCTATATTAAAATGATAGACACTTTTGCTATCTGAGTGATTAATATTTTTATGATGCTTTTCTATTAAATAAGCAGCCCATTCAAAATCACCAAGCTTACAGGAAAGTGGAACTATGTTTTTTAATTTGTTGATATCCATTATTCCATTTTTTGTTAATAGATTTTTCTGTTCCATCTTTTTATACAAATCGAATAAATATTGATTATAGTTAAGGTGACCTTTTCTTATTTTATGGATACAAAAATTACACGCTACATTATAAAAATCATCTAAATTATTGACGCTAACCTGGGACTCATAAAGTCTAAGTAATTCTAATAAATCAAAATAAATCTGGTCATCATCGTGATTCATTAATTCTATAATTTGTTGATATATTTTTATGTATACCTCTTGTTCATAATCATTTGAAAAAAGTAATTCTTTTATATTTTCAATAGTAGAAAAATCATATTGCAAAGTTTGGAAGACTCTGCCTATTGATAAAGCAGCACTATGTAGTTGTAGTTTTTTGAGCAAGTAGGACACATCTAAGTACTCAGCTATCTTATTATAATCAATATTTTTAGTAAAAATTCCCTGTGCATGTAGGTAATTCATATAGGCATTTTCTATCTCATAGGCAGTCTCAAAATAAGTCAGGTCTTTTGCACGATTAGATTCAAGTGCCTTTTTGTCCTTTTTAATTTGTCTATAACATAAATTCAATTGTTGCTTATCCAATAATGCCTGATACAAAATTTTCCTTTCTACCGCCTGATGATTTTCTAAATTTTCAACGACTAAAAATTTCTTCATTTTTTGTAACAAGGCACTCATCTTAATATCAAAAGCATTCTTTTGTTTCTTACTTAAAGATTTATTGATACTATCAGAAAAAATAGAACGATATATCTCATACAGGATTTCGATACTAATCTGATTTTCTCCCTTAGTATGTTTGATTAATGACTGTAGCAGAATAGGTAATGAAGTATCCTTATTGAAATAATCATTACTCAAAAAAGTCATCAATCGCTCTTTTTCTATTTCATTAAAGCTATTCAATAAGCCAATTGCAATACTTTTGTATAATTTTTTACCCATTTTAAATCATTTAAAATGCTGAAAATAAAATATTTATGTTTTTTTTAAAAATTATATCTCAATAAGTTTTGCTCAAATTTATAAAAAAATATCAGTACTAAAGCATTTACTTTTGTGTTGCAAGGTTAGAATAAACTACTGTTTCGATTTTAAACTTTAAACCAACTAATCATGACAACAACCATAACACAAAACTGCATCACAGGTACGCTAAGTGAATATCCCGCCTGGGGTGCTAATAATAATAGTACTAATTCAGACCTGGCTAAAAAAAGAGACATCCAACACCTATTCAATCGTATGACCTTCGGAGCGAATCAGGCAGATATCAACTGGGCATTGGGAAAAACGCCAGCCGAAGTGGTAGATATCTTAATTGATAGAGCCATTAATGATGTCCAATCTCCAGATTTATCTGTTCATCAATGGGCTGATAAGAGTATGAATGCTGATCCAGACTTCCCAGGGCTATGTGGTGGAACTAATTCAATAGCTTGCCGAGGTCATAGATTAAATCTTTTAATAACTGAATGGACAGATGGGATGATTGGAAAAAACAGCCCTTCCGATACAGTCAGTCAGCAAGAAATAGATAGAGCCAAAAGATTCAAATATAAAATGGCTTTTTTATGGCACAACCATCACTTTACAGGAGGTGAAGATCAAGACAAAAATGCTACAATGTGGTATAAGTATTTATTAATTGATAATGCAATAGGCAACTTTAAAAAATTTGTAAAAGACATAGGTCGTTCTCAAACCATGTTACGGTATTTAGATGCGCGGGCAAACCACTATAAACAAGACCCCAACTGGGAACCAAATGAAAATTATGCCAGAGAATTATTAGAGCTTTTCGTAATGGGCGTAGATAGTGACGCCAATAATAGTTGTAATGACCCTGCTTTTTATTGTCAGGATGATATCGAAAACCTTGCTAAAGTTTTTTCAGGGTATTGGTATGAATGGGTTTCCGATACCCTACCAATAGAACGAGAATTTATATTTCAACCCAATAGGCATGATTGGAATCCGAAAACCATTTTTGGTGAAACGATTACTCCCGATATCAATAATTTACCTCCTGATGTAGATATAACGATATTAGCAGGTAGTAGTAATGATACAGTTAATCCATACAATATGCCCTATGCAAATATATCTGACTACCCATTAGTATATCTTGGAGATGAAGAGGATTTTGAAACAGACTATCAATTAGGCGAATTGATAAAAGAATACAATGATGTACATGACATTATTTTTGGGGATAGAGATTATCATGATGGCAATGGATTACAGGAAATTTCTTATTCAAGAAAACTGAACATTGCAAAATTTATTTGCGAAAAATTATATAAATTTTTCATATACGAAACTGTAGATGATACTATAATTGACAATCTTGCTATCGAATTCATAAATGCTAATTGGGAAATAGCCCCAGTCTTAAAAAAATTATTTAAGAGTGAACATTTTTTCAGCACCGCTGCTCGTGGAGCCCAGATTCACAGCCACTTAGGGGTTTTTTATAATCTATTTACAACAATGGGAGCAGAATGGACGGTAGATTA
>JAHDFX010000029.1:34916-38304 GCA_020627965.1 Saprospiraceae bacterium
ATCCACCTAGTGTAGCAGGTTGGCCAAGACATCGTGCCTGGATCAATGAATTTACTTTTTATAAGCTAAGAGAAGGTTTGGCAGACTGTATAAAAACTAAATTCAATGACCCACGAACACCCACACATGATAAATGGAGAGCTTTAATGAAAGACTTAGTACCAGCTACTGAATGGAATAATCCTGCAGCAATCACGCAGGCAGTTGCAGAACATTTTGTACTCATAGATTTATTGCCGGCACAATTAGATGCAGCTACTATTGAGTTTAAAAGTTCTGTCCCACAAAATCATTTTGATGCAGGAATCTGGAGTTTAACATACGATCAAAACCCACCTATTGCAGGAACAGTAGATGAAAATAAAATAATACCTCAACAGTTCAAAGACCTTATGGCATATCTCCTAAAAACTCCAGAAAATTTTATGTCCTGAGGAACGTGGAAATACAAACATCAAATTCAAAAACCTCTTAATTAGTTATCTAAACTTAAATATTAAAACCATGCGTAATCATCATTCAAAACATAAAAATCTTCGACATGGCAGTACGCTTGAGCATGGAGAAGCACATTCTATAGATCATCAAAACTGGAATAGAAGGCAATTTCTATCTATGGGAAGTTTATTCACAGCAGGCTCATTACTACTAAAAAGCACACCTGTTAATGCCTTAATGCCCAATACCTTTACGAATGCCTTGAGCAATACCAATACCGATAACATTTTGGTATTAATTCGCCTGCATGGAGGCAATGATGGATTAAATACGATTATACCACATTCCACAGATGTAGGAAGAACCTTATACGAATCTTATCGCCCCGTTATGAAATTGATGCACAATACCCACTACACGGATAATCAGATTTTATCCGGCTACAATCATACAAGCGGCAGTAATTCTAATAGTCAGTTTGCTATCCCTACTCAAATGGATGCCTTAATGAATCTTTGGAATAATGATAAAATGTCTATTATTCATAATGTAGGACACGATGCGCCTCACTTATCTCATTTTAAATCTATGGACTATTGGTCAGCAGGAACCAACGACGATTCGATTGGACTATTTGAATCTGGGTGGATGGGACGTTTACTGGATTATCAATTACCCTGCTACGATATAAGCCTTCCGGATACACCACCAGCCATTATAATAGGTAATTCTACGGATTTGACTTTTATGAGTCCTGAAGGAAGCAATATGGCATTGACTTTTACTGATGTAGAAGAATTTAATTCCCTCGTTTCATCAGGACAATTATATCCTAATATACCAAACTCTACAAACTGTGCTGCTGATATAGAAAGGGATTTTTTAAGATCGATAGCTAATAATGGATTTACTTATAATGCAGCCATTCAAAATGCCTATGGGGCAAGTTCAAATATAAATGCTTGTTATCCTGCTGGAAATGAATTAGCCGACCAGCTTTCTATCGTGGCCCGGCTTATCAAAGGCGACCTAGATACACGTATCTATATGGTGACTCTGGGAGGTTTTGATTTTCATGGATACCAAATGGGTAATCATCAGAATCTATTAGGAAAATTGTCTGAAGCCATGAATTGCTTTTATGAGGATATCGCAGCTACTGGTCATCAGGAAAAAGTGATTACGATGGCTTATTCAGAATTTGGTCGTACAGTAAAAGATAATGGTTCTGGTACGGATCATGGAAATTTAGGAGCTGTGATGCTTTTTGGAGATGGACTGAGTGGCGGTTTTCATGGATCACCGATGGATTTAGCCGATCCTTCTCTCGTATATAGTGGCTGGCAAAGTGCCAATGTGAATAATCAGCCTCTAACAGATTATAGAAGTATTTATGCCACACTTTTAGAAGACTGGCTGGGCGTTCATCCCGAAATTGTGAATTGTATGTTTGCCGGAGAAGTCTTCGATCGAATTCCTTATTTGATTGAAAATCCTAATACAGCAGCAACTTCTACGTTTGAAAATGCAGCTACCTTAGGACATAATATTCATCCTGAAAATGCTGGCATTGTTCAGGTAAAATATGCCATCAAGCAGGAATGTAATGTAAAGATTTGTATTCTAAACCAGTCAGGCGGACTTGTATGGCTTTTAGAAAATGGAGAGAAAAGTAGAGATGCATATACAGTTGATTTTGATTGGCAGTCAAATATGATTCAACCTGGAGAATATATATGCCAGATGCAGTATGGTAGCGCAATCAAGCAACGTAGATTATTATTACAATAAAAAATAGAAACCATGAATAACAGATTAATTATAATTTTTTTATGCGGAGTAATCCATCTATTTAGTCTGACTTTTGTCCATGCACAATCGACTTGTGATACAGCTATACTGCTAGAGATTGATTCGACGACAATGAACTGCATATATGATAATACCATCAATACAGATTTTGACATCAATCATCCGATTAGTTGTCTGACAGACCCAATAGGGAATCTATGGTATAAATTTAGTCCCGCTTCAACAGACATATTCCAGCTTAAAACGAATGGAAAATTTAACGATAACCTTACTGTTTATACAGGAAATTCCTGTGCCAACCTGACAGAGGTATACTGTACCAATAAAGATGAGTTTGGCTTTACGGGCGAAAGTGCTTTTGTTCAGGTTACAGGAGGCGATTTCTGCTATATTCGCATTAGTGGTTCACAGGCAGATTTTGGTACATGTGCAGGGCAGATATGTTTAGAAGTGATAGCTGATAGTAATTATCCGGCTGTTCCTATTAATGATATTTGCACTAGCGCTATTCCTCTAAGTACGGGTCAGCCCTGTGTCAATGGTACGAATATGAATGCTGATACAGAAGGACCAATTCCCACTGATTTTGAATGGACAAGATCAGATGTCTGGTATGCTTTTACACCAACGAATAACGAACCTTATAGAATATTGAGTCATGCTACTTTTTCAGAAGTACTTGCGATTTATAGCGGCACTTGTGGTACTTTGATAGAAATAGGATCAACGGATGAAGGACAAGCATTACAGACTCCGGTATTAACTTCGGGGCAAACTTATTATATTCAAATAGCTGGTGCATTTGCGACTATAGAAGGCGATTTTTGTATAGAAATACAAGAAAGTTTTTGTCAAGCTAACCTTACTATTAACAATGATTTTATTAGCAATGAAAATGTTTACATGGAGGCAGGAAATTTAGTCTGTGCGGATAATTTCATAGACACAGGAAGTAATATAACCTATGATGCAGGAAATTGTATTCAGTTAAAACCAGGTTTCAAAGTTAATGCCGGGGCAAAATTTAAAGGATTCATTGACGGATGTGGAACTTCACAATAATTTAATAATCTGCGATAACACATTACAATACTCCGTATTGGTTTTTGCTTTTATCAGTCAAATGTAAATCGACATA
>JAHDFX010000030.1 GCA_020627965.1 Saprospiraceae bacterium
GTGGAAAAGTGGAAGCTTTGGATAGGCAGATACAAGCATTAAACAATGAATTGGAATTAAAAAAACAGCAACTGGAAAATAAAATACAACAGGCTCAATTCAAACAAAAAAGCCGGGAAGCAGCCGTTAATCAGGCTGCCCTAGATGCAGAGATTGCAACCTTTCAGTTTAAAAGAACGGATACGCTTTATCAAAAAGGTATAAAATCGTTAAATGATCTGGAGAACAAGCGATTGAAAATGCAGGAAACGAAAGCAAAGCTCATTACTGCGAGGAACAAACTTCAGGCAGGTCAAAACGATCTAAGCATTGCCGAGTTGGCACTACAGACTATTGAAGCAACTTATCGGAATAAGGTGGCGAAAGCCAACTCAGATCGATTTACCACACTTTCAACAATGTATGAGGCAGAGGCAGGGGTCAATAAGCTTCAAAATCAATATGAAAATTACCAGCGTCGAAATGAGATGTATTATGTTCTGGCACCGCAATCTGGTTATGTAACTAAAGCTATAAAATCCGGTATTGGCGAGATCATTAAGGAAGGCGAAAAAATAGTCACTATAGTACCCTATGAGCGTGAATTGGTAGCTGAGTTATATGTGCGCCCTATGGATCTGCCATTGGTTACTTTAGGGCAGGAAGTCAGGCTTGTTTTTGATGGCTGGCAGGCTTTCATTATCTCTGGCTGGCAGAATTTTTCGGTAGGTACTTACAGTGGAGAGGTCGTTGCTGTAGATAATGTTCCTAATGACAAAAGCTTATATCGAATTTTGGTTAGATCAAACCAGGAGGAACTGCCTTTTCCTGATTTGCTCAGAGTTGGTGCAGGGGTTAGAGGTATTGCTATGTTGCAGGATGTGCCTGTTTGGTATGAAATATGGCGGCAGCTTAATGGCTTTCCTGCTAATTTCTATCAGGATGACCTTGAAGAAAATAAATCGAAATTCAAACCACCAGTAAAATCAGTAGCCAAATGAGAATAGCTTTATTCCTTTTAATCAGTATTCCTGCTTTTGGACAACACTTAGATACCACGAAGGTATTTAGTCTGGATGAATATTTGAATTGGGTAAGAAAATTTCATCCGATTATGCAGCAGGCAGCTTTGTTGGAGAAGAGCGCCACAGCAGAGCTCATGGTGGCAAAAGGCAACTTCGACCCAGAAGGATTCGGGGAATATGAAGATAAATCTTTCGATCAGAAAAACTACTTTCGTGTAGGAGAGGCTGGATTAAAAGTTCCAACCTGGTGGGGGGCTGATGTCAAACTAAGTTACTTGTGGTCAAACGGTACTTTCCTGAATAATTCAGCTATCCTGCCTGAAAACGGACAGGCAGTACTTGGGATAGAAGTTCCTTTACTGCAAGGTGTTGTAATTGACCAAAGGAGGGTACAGGTAAAACAAGCTGAATTATTGCAGACAGGCAATGAGGCCGAACGAAATAGTATCATAAATAACTTATTACTGGAATCAATTGAAGCTTACTGGGATTGGGCAAATAAGTATCAACTCGTTCAAATTTATAATACGTCTTTACAATTAGCGGAAGACAGATTCAGGATTATAAAGGAAAGTTTTTTGCAAGGTGACAAACCAGCTATTGATACGCTGGAATCCATGATACAATTACAAAACAGGCAACAGCAGTTGAGTCAGGCAAAGGTTGAATTACAAAACGCTACCTTACAATTATCCAATTATTTATGGTACGAAAATACTACACCATTAGAAATTTCACCAAGCTTACGTCCTGAAGAATTAAGTCGTGATATTCAGGTCGATCTTCAAGATATTTCAATCACTGACGTCGGGCAAACACATCCTGACCTTCAAATACTAAGCATAAAACAAGAACAACTGGTGATTAAAGAAAAGCTCAAACGAGAAGCACTGAAACCACAACTTCGCCTGAATTATAACTTTCTTGGTACTGGTTTCAATCTTGCTTCAGGGCAGGAAGGAAGCCCTGTAGTCCAAAACCTGTTTACAGAAAATTATAAATGGGGTGTGAATTTTAGTTATCCCTTGTTTTTGCGAAAAGCGAGGGGCGGTTTGCAACTTGTTCGACTTGAACAATTGGAAAACAACTATAAAATGGAAAATAAATCTTTGAATATTGTCAATAAAATAAATGGTATTTTACAATTACTGAGAACGACCTATGAACAGGTAAACAGACAGCAATCCATTGTCCGCAACTATAGTGCCTTGCTGGAAGCAGAAAATATAAAATTTGAGATAGGTGAGAGTTCTATTTTTTTACTCAATAATCGAGAACAAAAACTTATAGAATCTCAGATGAAATTACTCAAATTACAGGTTAGTCTTCAAAAGTTACAATGGAAGTTAAGGTGGGCACAAGGAATGTTGAAATAGTAAAGCTATTATAAAGCAAACTAAAGCCTTTTGGAAAAGTATGATTACCAATTAAGGTGATTTCATTACATTTGCATAGAATAAAATCACTATTTCATGTCAGTCGGTATAAAAATATCATTAAATGAAGGGTTGTTCCACAGAGACCCACAAGATACCACTTTAGGAAGGAAAATTATCAAACATAGTATCATATTAATGGACGAAATTGGCTTTGAATCTTTTAACTTTAAGAAGTTAGCCAAACGCATGGAGTCTACCGAAGCCTCTGTATATCGTTACTTTGAGAATAAACATATGCTACTTTTGTACTTAGTGTCTTGGTATTGGGAGTGGGTGAGTTTCCTGATTGATATGAATACAATGAATGTTACGGATCCTAAACGTCGGTTGAATATTATCATTCAAACTTTGGTGTCTGCTTCTAAAGACAATCCTTCTATTGAATATGTCAATGAAAGTATTCTCCACCGAATTATTACTTCCGAAGCTAGCAAAGCTTATCATATTAAAGATGTTGATGAGGAGAATAAAGAAGGCTTTTTTTACAACTACAAAAAGCTCTCGGAGAAAGTAGCCAGGGTGATCATTGAAGTAAATCCGAAGTTTTCTTATCCTCGTGCGCTTGCCAGCAATCTGTTTGAAATGGCAAATAATCAGATATATTTTGCAAGACATCTTCCAAGACTTACCGACATTGAAGTGCAAAAAAATAATTTTGAAGAAGTTGAAAAGATGTTGAAATATTTTGTTCATCGCCTGCTGACTAAATAATTGGAATCAAACTTGTAAAGACTACTGTGGAATCAGGTCAAAGTAATGAACCATTTTAAAATTTTAACACATAACGACCACCTTACAATTTGCAATTATCAAAAAAAAGTGATTATTTGAGGATTCCTACCATTATGTGATGACACGAAAACTGTACATTCTCTGAGATAAGAATTAGAAAAAATGAAGAAAAATACATTCACCCACTTAGGGCTGTCATGCCTGTTGTTTGCTATTTTATTGAGTGTTACATCTGTTGAAGCACAATCTATCTCAGAGCGACATGCATTGGACAAATTAGCTAAAGACTTTCCCGAATTAGGTTGGTCAGGTACGGATTATTGTAGCTGGGAAGGCGTTACCTGCGGGCCAAGAAAGCATATTTTGGAACTGGATCTTAGTGAACGTAATTTTAAAGGCGGAATTCCTGATTATATCTGGTTTTTAGTGAATTTGCGTAAGCTAAAAATGACTTATAATTCCATTACTTCCATACCGCCAGAGCTAAAAAAACTGAAGCATCTGAGAGAACTCAATGTTTCTAAAAATTTATTACTAACCATACCTAAGGAGATCAGTGAGTTGAAACAGCTCGAAGTACTTTCCGTTGCACATAATTCACTTAAAAGTTTACCGGCAGAGATCGGCGAATTATCAAATTTAAAAATACTGGCTATACAGGCTAATCTACTTCGGTCTTTACCATCTGAATTAGGTAATCTGGCTCAGTTGGAGCAGCTATTTATTTATGATAATGAGTTGAAAACAGTTCCGGCAGAACTGGGACAGCTGACCAATCTTCGTCGCTTTATGCTGAATGATAATAAACTTACTGAGTTACCAGAGGAACTGATGAATCTGGTTAGCCTGGATGTTTTGTTATTACAAAGAAATGCTTTGAAGGAAGAGGATATTGAGCCTTTTGTAGAAAGAGGTATTACGGTACAATTTCAGCCTCAATTAGAGCGGTGACTTCGGCTACGCTCAGTCACCTTGTCGATGATAAGTCATCTCTATGCCGGTGGTTGAGCGAAGCCGAAACCACGGTTGCCACCAATGCCTTTTCGGTAGGCTTAGAAGCGATCTTTACATCTTTGAATCCCAGATCATTCAATGCCTGGGCGGTGGTTTTGCCTATGGCAATGACAGACTGATGTGTTTCCAATTGATGGAATTTAAAATAAACTTCTGCATTGGTCGGACTGGTAAATACCAAAATACTTTCACCCTGCCTGGCAGGATTTTCAACAGGCATGTTGTAATAAGCCACTACATCTGTAAAAGCTATTTTACCTTGTAATAAATTTCTGATAGAATGGCGGGAATGATGGGCACATATGAAAGCAACATGCTCGTTTTCAGATACCTTTAAAAATTCCTGGGCAGTACTTTCTGGTTCTCCGGTTCCTGTGAAATCGGCTTCTATATTATAGCTTCTTAGCGCCTCGGCACTACTTTCTCCTATCACCGCAACACATACACCTATGGGTAATTCTTCTTTCTGAAAAAAGTATTGAATACCTTTTTTACTATAAAAAAATATCCAGTCTATCTTATTGGGTAATATAAATTTTTTGGGTGCGAAGTCTATGAATGAATTTCCACTGACCGACCAGCCCTCTTTGCTTAATGTTTTAAGAAAGATACTTTCGGGAGTTAATTTGCGTGATATAAAAACAGTTTTAGTCAATTATAAGCTCTAAAAATTCAGTACAAATTTAAATAAAAAATTAATAGAGCCAACAGGTTTTTTTTAATACATCAATGAAACCAAAGAGAAACAAACAGATAAACCTAATGCGAGTAGCCAGAATGCTTTTTCTTTATAAAAATGTTCCTTTCGTTCCAGCAGTATGTACGAAAGATGCGTCAGAAACGCAGCTGATGAAAATCCTAATGCAATCATGAGTAGCCTTTTAAAATTATATGTAGATTTGAGGTATTTGAACAATGTTTTTTTTACTAACGCCTTATTGTACGGCTTAGTATTAAAAAAGATGCGAATACCCCTGTAAAAGTTGTTTATTAACAAAACATTAAAGTATGAAATATGAAAAAAATCGTCAGTTCAGGAGAAAAATGGGAGGATATAGTAGGTTATTCTCGTGCAGTAAGAGTAGGTAATATCATTGAAGTAGCCGGAACTACTGCTGTCAGGAATAGCGAGATCGTAGGCAAGGACGATATGTACGCCCAAACAAAATATATTTTTGAAATTATAGAAAAGGCTTATTCTACTGAACAACAAAAAAAGATAATATGATAAAAATGTTGAAATTTGGCTAAGAAGTCTTAAAAAGGCGAATACTTTTCTTTGACCGAGAATCATATTCGCCTATGTTAGAATTAAATAATTCTAAGGAGTTACAAAGGTACTTCCTTAATTTGAAAATGCAAAAGCTAGATATACTTTTGCTTGTGTGCAGTAGTATGCTGGCTGTTCAGAGTACGAACTTAAGCTTGTGTGCGAAACGTATGCCCAAAGTGTTAGGTGAACACATTAGCTATGAAGCGGCTTATAGTCGATTGAAACGATTTTTTCAGACTGGTTTAACAGAACCAATACTTCGGGGCGTTTGTCTGTTAGTGATTCATACTTTTTGCCGTTCCCCAAATTGTTATCTGTTACTGGATAGAACCAACTGGAAGTATGGCAAACTGAATATCAATCTTCTGGTTGTGGGTGTACTGTATCGGGATGTTTTTATTCCTTTAGTCTGGAAGGATTTGGGCAGAGCAGGAAACAGCAACTCAAAACAACGTTTAGCACTGATAGATAAATTGTTGAAATGGTGGTCTTTATCGGCAGTTCCACTTCCTGAATTACACATTGCCGGAGACCGGGAGTTTATTGGTTTTGGCTGGCTGAAAGGTCTGGAAGTAAGAGGGATAAAATTCGTTATGCGCATACCAGTCAGCTTTAAAATTCAGGCATGGCTTAATGGGAAAATTAAAGACCGCCGTTTACGCCTCAGCGTTATACAGCGGTATTTGTCCTGGACAGGACTGGATAGTATAGAAGCTGTACTAGAATCAGAATATATCGTAAAACTCTGTGTGTTTAACAATGACAGTACGAGAGCCAAAGCAAAGCACATATATCTGATGACTAATATGGAGGACATTAGCGAAGCCTCTGTGTTTTACAGGAAGCGATATAAAATTGAAGTGTGTTTTAAGCATCTCAAATCAAGTGGACTGAATCTAGAAGACACTTCGCTTGAGGGACAACACAAAATGGACTTAATGTTTGCTGTACTCACAATTGTTTACCTGATGGCTATACAAAAAGGCATTGTCCATTTTGAAATAAACGGACAGCAGGAAATGAAAATGTTTCTTGACCCTAAACCATATATTGTGCCAGTTAAATCAGTTTTTATGAAGGGCTTTGAGTACATAATGGCGCAAATATTTACGCTGGAGGAGTTTGTAGAAGGGCTTTATCAACTCGTAAAATGGAGAGCCAGACAGCAAAACCCTCTATATCAACACTTTTATACTTAAACAAAAATCATTGTTCAGTAGAATACCCTTATTCTACAACTTGATGATAATATATATAAGTATCAGCAAAGCATTAGGGGGTGGGATATGGCACCACAGGCAGGTTTATTATCACTTGGCAGTTTAATTTTTTTAATAAAAATAACAGAATTAAGCTTTTTACTCACCTTTCTTGGAATAAATTTATGCTCTCTACTTGTTTTAGCTTATGCCTTTTGGGTACCTCCCAGAGTCTTGGTTTTAGATCGTCTCAACGATAAAATTACATTTTTCAAGAGAAGTCGTACCAAATCTGTAGCCTTTAAATTTAGTGAAGGTGAAACTAGAGTTGGATATATGGAAGGTTTTAAAGAAGCATTATTCCTTAGAGAAAAGGGGAATCGTCGAAATAAAGGAATAATTTCCTTACACGCAGTAGAAGATTTCTGGACACTATACGTCTGGTTTATGGACAAAAACCGCCCCTTACCGCCCGGCACTGCCTTCGATCCATATCGTGAAAAAGACTTTCAGCGTCGGAAAGCAGAGGGTTTTCCGCCTCCTTTATATCCAAGTCTGGTGCCTACGCCTGAGGCTACGCCGGAGCAGCAGAAAGAACGGGAGAAGTATTGGAAAGGTTAGAAAGCAATCATTTAGGAATCTTATAGGTATTGTACATCACTTGCTCTTCCATTTCACCATAATATACATCAGCCGCTAAAGGACGAACCATAAATTCATCGGCGACAATGCCAGTGGTTTTTAGGTCTTCTGATTCCAGATAGAGGTGTACCCGATTGCCGGGCGACTGGTAACGGAACACTATTTTTGCCATGACCCATTCTCCATCACCATATATTTCTGTTTCAAATTTTGGACTGATGACATCCAAGCCGACCTGCTCGCCTTTTTGATTGTACTGATAATGAAATAGCTTAGGAAAGCCGGGACGGTAATTATCGCCGGGTGTCCATACACTGACCTGATATACGCCGGGTTCATTTAAAATGCCATCGTGTAGGGTGATGCGGATGCTGTCGCCACTATGGGCAGCGCCGTTTCCGGCAAATGGGCTGGCTTTTCCGTCGTCGAATCTTTTTAAAATGATGTTTGCCGGCGCTGTATTGGTCAGGAAATCTATGCCTTTTTGTAGGCTGTCCTGCTGAGTGAGGTAGTTCTTTTTTATTTTTTCAAAACGGGTTTCAAATGCCGATAAAGGCAGTTCGTACAGGGTAATTTTTTCATTTTTATAAAGCTGATTGGCTTTGTTGATGAGTTGCTGTTCATCTGGTTTTTTATTGCTGTTATTGAAGACCAGTAAGAGGAATGGCTTATCGCCAATGTCTTTTAATAAGTTTTTCTCAATACAATCGCTGCTGAATAGCTGTGTCATGCGGGCTGCCTGAGAGATGGAGGAACGGGGAGAGTGTAGTGCAGCAATGGATAAGCCTGTTTCAAAGGCGCATTTGTAAGCTTGTGCTGCTGCCCGCCCATCACGATACAAATACCATTTTTCGGAACCATTATTAAAATAGGGAACTGGCAAAATTGCCTGAAAATCTTCTACTTTTCGTCCGGCTGCTGTCAGGTATTGGATATAATCATCATTGTCCTTAAAGATGTAATTTTCATTTTTATGTCCATACATAATCTGGGCTGTTGTATGAATATTGATAATGCCTTCGAATAGCCAGAAACCGAGAATAATGACAGGGAGGGCGATGGAGGCTATTTTGCAAAAATTAATACCAGAGCCATTATGCTGTTCAGCTTTTTGGCGACAAGCCTGAATAATCTGATAAAAATAATAAGCAACGAATACTGAATAGACATAGTAAAATGCCCAGGCAAATCGTCCGAGGGAGCGGAATTGCCGTAGTTGAGGAATCCAGTCGAGCAGGAAGCCAAACCAGATAAAAGGCAGGGCAAAAGACAGGATGAGCAGAAGAATAGCCCCCCAAAGAAAGGCATTTAATGTTTTTGCTTCGCTGAATTGTAAAGCTGTTTTAAACTGTCGATTTAGGAGTCGCCAGATGGTTCTTATACCAATGATGACCAAAACCAATAAGCCCCAGAAACCGACGTAAGCCATGCCTTCCATTTCTACACCCGGCAATTTGGCGAAAGCCCACCAATGACGAATGGGGCCAAAACTGGGAAAAAAAACGGATTCAAACTGACTTTTATATACCCATAAGCCATAAGGGGCAATGTGCCGATCAGTCACCGGATCGGTCATGCCTGTGAATATGCCGAGTAGTATGATGGGCAATAAAGCCGTTGCGAAAAGCAGTATTAAGGTACGGCTATGTGATTTGAGTTGCTGTATATTTTGTAAGGCATATATTGCGGCGAAAGCCAGTACAAAAAAACTACCTAATGGCAGGTAATATGGATGCAGCAAACCAAAAAAACAGATGCCGACTATGATGAATAGAGACCATTTTAATTTAGAAGTACTGAGGAATTTTAATAAGAAATACCAGAGCATTGGGACATACAGAGAGAATGCCAGGCTGTAGTGAAATTCCAGTCGCATGATCTGTGGGGAAAGGAAACAGATGCACAATGCAGCAGGAACGGCGTACCAGTTTGCCAGTTTGTAATGGCGAAGAATTTTGTAAAGAAGCCAGCTACAAAGCCCGAAAGAGAGCAGGACGGTCAGATTGATAATGCCAACAGAATAGGGGTGTAGTGTGATGATGTGATTGTCGATGAAGTTGAGTAGCCAGGCATAAGCTGCAAAGCTATCAGTGAATAAGAGATGCTCGCCATAGGGGTAACTCATGCCATCAAACCACCAGCCTTTACCGTGTTTGAGTTGGTAAGCAAAGGTGAAATAGTTTTTTATGCCATCTCCACCGGGATTGAACAGGCGGCTGTTGGCTTCGAAGATAAAGCCACCTAGTGCTATGAACAGTATGCCATAGGTACATAGCTGAAGAATAATAACCGGTGCATGCCGGCGAAGAAATTTCATGGGGTAAAGTTAAACAATACTCCGTATTGGTTTTTGCTTTTATCCGTAAAATGTTATAAATAAAAAAAGGCTCACATCTTTCGATATGAACCTTACACTTTGGGTTAAGGACCTTGTTAATTTTGTTGAAACCTACGTGTTTTTGTGTTGGATTTGTTTATTTGTTGGTTGTAAGAAGCAATAGAATTTAGTGCAAAGTTTGCTGCTTTTTTAAAAAACGTGACAGGGTAAAGTGTTTTTTTTAATAAAAATGCCTGTAAAAGAATTGGTTTACAGGCTTTTATGGTATATATTTAAAGTGGTGGTTATGTTTAGTCTTTTACACTGTCACCAACATTATCAATTACGAAAGCGTATTCAAAAGCCAGTTCTTTAAGAGCTTCATAGCGACCAGAAGCGCCTCCATGTCCGGCTCCCATATTCGTTTTTAATAAAAGTATGTTATTATCTGTTTTTAAAGTTCTTAATTTGGCTGCCCATTTAGCTGGTTCCCAATATTGTACACGCGGATCGTTTAATCCGGCTGTGATGAGAATATTCGGATAATCTTTTGCTTCCACATTATCGTAAGGGGAATAAGATTTCATGTAATCGTAATACTCTTTATTGTTCGGATTTCCCCACTCTTCATACTCTACGACAGTCAGTGGAATACTTTCATCGAGCATTGTGTTAATGACATCTACAAAAGGCACTTCTGCGACAACGGTATTGATCAGATCCGGGCGCATATTCATAACAGCCCCCATTAATAAGCCACCTGCGCTTCCACCAGAAATACAAAGACTTTCAGTAGATGTATATTTTTCAGCAATTAAATGTTCGGCGCAAGCAATGAAATCGGTGAAAGTGTTTTTCTTTTTTAAATATTTTCCGTCTTCATACCACTGTCGCCCCATTTCACTACCTCCCCGAATATGAGGAATGGCAAACACAAAGCCTCTGTCTAAAAGACTAATACGCACAGAAGAAAAATAAGGATCGGAGCTGGCGCCATAAGAACCATATCCTCTCATATAACAAGGGTTTTTGCCGTTTTTCTTTAAGCCTTTTTTATAGGCAATAGAAATGGGTACTTTAGTGCCATCTTTGGCTGTGGCAAAAGTTCGTTCAGTGATATAGTCTTCTTTATTGTAGCCGCCCAATACTTCGTATTCTTTTTTGAGCATGAATTTCTTAATGTCCATATCATAATCATAGACAGTACGAGGCGTAACCGGAGAAGAATAAGTAAAACGTACAAGATTGGTGTTGAAGTCAGGATTATCGGCTCCCCAATAGGTATAAACTGGTTCAGGGAATTCTACTTCATGGCTTTGCTGATTATCCAGATTAATGATCTGAATGTTCTTGAAACCGTTTTTGCGACCATAAATAACGAGGTGATCTTTGAAAGCTTCTATATTACTAAGTAATACTTTCTCATTATGCGGAAGTACTTCCTGCCAGTTGGAACGAGCTGTTTTGCCAACAGGGGTTTTCATTAATTTAAAATTGAGTGCATTGCTATTTGTCAATACATAAAAATGATCGCCATGATGCTCGATGCTGTATTCTTCATCCTGTTTTCTGGGAGCAAATATTTCAAACTTGTCTTTAGGCTTGTCGGCATCCAGAATTCGATACTCAGTAGTAACCTTGCTGCCTAAGTACATGCAGATAAAATCTTCACTTTTTGTTTTGAAAGGGTACAAGAAATAAGCATCGTCTTTTTCTTCGTATATCAATTCGTCTTCAAGATTCCCCAGCTCATGGCGAAATAAACGATAAGGACGACGGGCTTCATCCAGGGTATTGTAAAAGAAGGTTTTATTATCGTTTGCCCATACAACTGCCCCGCCTGTTTTTTCGATCTTATCGGACAGTATTTCGCCTGTTTCCAGGTTTTTTACGTAAACATCGTATTGTTCAGAACCATTATAATCGACAGAATAAGCCAGTAAATTTTCATTTTCGCTGACTTCAAAACCGCCCAAACTGAAGTATTCTTTGCCTTCGGCTAGTTTGTTGCCATCCAGCATAATTTCTTCTTCTGCATCAAGACTGCCTTTTTTACGACAGTAAATACTATAGTTCTTACCTTCTTCTGTACGGCTGTAATAGTAGTATGCCCCATCTTTTACCGGCACAGACAAGTCCGTTTCTTTGATACGCCCCACCATTTCATCATACAGTTTTTTCTGTAGGTCTTTGGTGTGTTTGGTCATTGTTTCTGTATAGGCGTTTTCTTCTTCCAGATAAGAAATGACTTCTGGTTTTTCTTTGCCACGTAACCAGTGATAGTTGTCAATGCGTATATCACCGTGGGTTGTGTCCTTGTGCTCGATAATCTTGGCAACAGGAATTTTCATGTTATTTGTTTTATTATTGTTTTTAGAAAAGTTACATGCTATGAAAAGCAACAGCGTGCAGAGTGGGAGTAGTTTTTTCATAATTGCTTTTTTGAAAATGTTTGTAAAAGTAGCAATAAAAACAGAAAAGAGGTCGATAGTTTTTCGTCCATAGTACATGCTTCTGTTTAATAAGCATCTGCTGTGGACTATCGTCTATCGACCTCCCTTGAATTAAAAACTTACTTTGTCAAGTATTCAATACTCTTATTGATAAAGCTAGCCAGGTCCTGCCCCTTTAACATTCCCTGATTCAGTAGTGCCAAATTGTAAAGATGTTTGGCAAGATCACCCTGCTTTTTCTTCGCTTTCAATAAGCGTTCAGCGATCAATGGGTGATTGGTATTGACCACTACATTGTAAGAGTCGGGCATAGCACTCATATCCATACCGTTCATGGCCGACATTTCACGCATCCGACGCATAAATTCCGGCTTAGTGATAAGTACCGGCTGGTCTTCTGGCGATAAAGCCTCTAATTGAATACTCGCACCTGTGTCAGTAATCTGTTCAGTAAAAATAGTTTTTACTTTTTCTTCCTGCTTTTCATTCAGTACAGATTCACGGTTTTCGTCTTTATCAACGAGTTTATCTACTGTATTGGAATCTACTCTTACGAAAGTCGTTTTCTCAAGTTTTTGCTCCAGCTTTTGCATGAAATGACTATCCAGGACCGTGTCCATTTTCAATACGTCGTATCCTGCATTCTTAGCGGCAATAGTATAGCTGTCAAATTCCGTAGTCGGGTTATTGGTATACAACATGACTACCTGCTCATGCTTATTCGTCTGATTTTCTTTAATTTTCTCTTTGTACTCCTCAAGTGTAAAGTATTTGTCATCCACGTTTTTCAATAAAGTAAACTTCTCAGCTCTATCAGAAAACTTATCTTCTGACAACATACCGTATTTCACAAATACACCCATGTTATCCCATTTCTCTTCAAAGTTCCCACGGTCTTTCTTGAACATCTCTTCCAACTTATCCGCTACCTTCTTCGTGATGTAAGACGTGATTTTTTTCACATTTCTATCACTCTGTAAATAACTACGAGATACGTTCAAAGGAATGTCAGGAGAATCAATAACACCATGCAATAATGTCAGAAATTCAGGAACGATTTCCGACACATTGTCCGTTACATAGACTTGGTTGCTGTATAGCTGGATTTTATTTTTCTGAACTTCCACATTATTATTCAGCTTAGGGAAGTATAGAATACCTGTCAGATTGAAAGGATAATCAATATTCAGATGAATCCAGAAAAGTGGAGGTGTACTGAAAGGATAAAGTTCGTTATAGAAGTTTTTATAATCCTCATCTGTGAGATCATTAGGTCTCTTTTTCCAGATCGGATGCGGATTGTTGATGATGTTATCCTTCTCTATAGTCTTCTCTTCTTTATCATCACCTTCTCCTTCGTAAACTGTTTCTGTAGTAGTACCGAATTTGATCTCTACAGGCAGGAATTTACAGTATTTATCCAGTAGCGACTGAATACGAGGTTTTTCCAAAAATTCTTTACTGTCTTCGCTGATATGTAGCACGATGTCAGTACCTCGTTCTGACTTTTTAGTATCCTGAATAGTGTACTCTGGATTACCTTCACACGTCCATAATACGGGCTTTTTGCGCTTATAGCTCTTTGTGAAAACCTCTACTTTATCGGCTACCATAAAGGCTGAATAGAAGCCTAGTCCGAAGTGTCCGATAATAGCGTTTTCATCTTTATATTTTTTCAAAAACTCCTCAGCACTAGAGAAAGCGACTTGATTCAGGTATTTCTCCACTTCCTCTACACTCATTCCGATTCCTTTATCACGAATGGTCAGTGTCTTAGCTTCTTCATCAAGTATGACTTCAATAGTCAAGTCACCTAATTCACCTTTTACATCACCTCTTGAAGCCAGTGTTTTGACTTTAGAAGTGGCATCAACAGCATTCGCAATTAATTCACGCAGAAATATTTCCTGATCTGAATACAAGAACTGTTTGATAATAGGAAATATGTTCTCGGTCTGTACTGAGATATTACCCTTTTGCATATTTATTTTATATTTAAATAGTTAAGTGGTGAGTAGTTAGGTAGTGGATTAGTGAGTGGTAAGTGTTGAGTGGAATATGTTTTGCAAAGCAAAAAACCGACTCAGGAAATCAACTACTCTCTCCTCAACCAAAAGTGTTCTAACGATCCTTATCATTCAAATGCCATACCAGTCAGTTATAGCTGCCAAAATGACATTTTTTAACATATTGTGAAACAAATAAAGTATCACGTCGTACAATAAAGCGATTCAAATAAGGAAATTACATTTCCCATTTTTGAGTTTTACAAGTTGGGTCTAAGTCGCGCGAAATACTCTTCCTAAGATATTTTCAGCACAAAATACCTATGTCCCAATATTTCAATTTGAGATGTACAGAGAAAGTACTCATAATTTCCCCCTTTTTTCCATTATTGTAGACGCTTGCCACCAGTGAAGACTGGTGGCTTTTTACAATTAAATTTCCTGAATGAGTGTGTCTTGATTAACGCATTTATGCCAATATTTTTTAAAGTAAATCTTTAATCAAAAAAGAATTTTATTAAAGATTGTAATATAGCTATATATATAATATTCTTTATGTACTATTTGAAATGAAATATTTTTTTTGTATGTTTGTATAAAATAAATAACTATACAACAGAACTATAATCCTATTAACAAAGATTTAATCCTATGACAGCTTCTGCTCAAATATTCCTAAATTATATCAGGGAAAATAGAGGGCCAGTTGATTATTTTTATAATAAATGTACAAAGGATCTTATATTAAATATCTGTTTTGGTAAAGAATCAATTTTGCCAAAACAGAAGCTGTTATTAGAGGTTACTAAAACAATTAATTCAATTTTTTCTTCTCTTCTGTACTCATCAAATTCAACAAATAAAAACGGTTATGTTAATGTCGGAAGACTAACTCTTGAACAGGCTAAACGACGGCCTGAATAAGAGAAATCTATCGGGTAGTGTGATAGTGTGGCATTGATTTTGAAATTTATAAAAAAGAATTATAACGTTTTTATTAAGTAAAGAATGGATACAGATAATGGGAAAATTAAGGTTTTTTTGAGCTATGCAAGAGATGATATAAAGATTGCCGAGCGCCTATATAATGAACTTAGTAGTAGAAATGATATAAAAGTATGGTTCGATAAAAAATCAATATTAACTGGTCAGAATTGGTCTCTAGAGATTGCAAAGGCAATAAGAGATTGTAGTTTTTTTATTTTACTACTTTCTCATAATTCTACAACTAAGAGAGGTTACATACAAAAGGAAATCAAGGAGGCACTTGAAGCTTATGAGTATGTTCCAGAGGGTACTATTTTTATTCTTCCTGCCAGAATCGAGTCTGTAACTCCGCCAAGTTCATTAAAAAAACTTCAATATGTGGATTTATTTCCGAGTTCTAATTGGAGTTCGGGTGTTCAACAACTTATTAAATCAGTAACATATTCGTTTAATAAGAAAAAGAAAATATTTTTTAATTATCATGAAAACGATATCGAATTAGTAGAGAAATTACATAATTTTTTGGAAAAAAATAAGATAAAATTTGAAGATAAAGATTCATTTACAAATGCCAGTAGTATGAGTAGTCATATGGAAGAACTCATCCAAAATACAGATACTTTTATTACTCTACTGTCACCTAAATCAACAGATTTTGTAAACAAATCAGGTTATTTTACTGTAAAAAATCAGTATTGGATCAAGCACAGGAGTAGTGATCCGAAATATCAAGGAATATTAATTCAAGAAAATGCTTGTAGTATCCCTGATGACTTTAGTAATTTCAGGATTATGGATAAATATGAGTTTGTATTCGATTGGGTTACTAAATAAAATATTGGTAACCTGCTTAGTCGTTATTACAGGCTGAACAAAAAAACAATGACAATGAATAGAAATGAAATCGAAATAGGATTATTTGAAGCAATTCTATCCAGAGCCAATAACTCTCAGACCTTGGCAGATATTGCAATTGAACATCATAACAAAGACTATGAAGGACGTGGAACAGGTCTTGTTAAACAACTTATAGAATACATAAACAAAAATAAAGCGAACCAAAGCACGTTAAGTGTTCCAGAAAGTGAAACCCCTCTTCCGCCAGAAGACTATTTTTTAAAAGGTTTAGATCATTTTTTCAAAGGAGAATATAAAAAGGCATTACCCCCATTTGAATTAGCTCTTAGAAAAGACTCTCCTGTTGAGGATTCAATGATATTAAATAAGATTGGAGCTTGTCATATCAAATTGGGGAATTTTGATGAAGCAGATAAGATATTAACTCAATCTATTGAAGCAAATGAAAAATACCCCACAGGATATTACAATTTCGGAATTTTAGCCAAAAAACAAAGAGAAGAATTACTATCCAAAGGAAAATATAGAGAAGCCAATAAAAGATTAGGTTTTGCAATTAACCTTTTTGAATTGGCTATAGAAAAAGTAGATAAAATTAATGAGGACAATAAGGATGATAAAAAAACAAATAATAAATACGAAGCGGTCTATTCTCATAATAATATAGCTACCTCATATAAAGATATATACCTGTATAATGGAGATGAAAAATCACTACTTAGGGCTATTGAAAGGTTGGAAAGTCTAATAAAACGTAATCCTAATGTGGAAGACCACGGGCTTACCTATTATAATTTAGCTTGCTTTTATTCGTTAAAGAAGGACTATGAAAATGCTTTTAGATATTTAGAGTCTTCCTTTAAAGCTGATATTATAAATGTACCAGACTCTATGAATGATGTAGATCTATATAATATTAAAACAAGCAAATTTGAGCAATATAGAACTTTAATAAAAAAATATTTAGAAGAATATATCGAAACCATTCATAAAAACGTTAACAACCTGCTGAAGCGTAGAGAAATAGAAAAAATCAAAACATTTGCAATTCCAGAGTTAGAAAATAATCTTGTAAATAGGAATATTGTTAATGCAGAAACATATCATTTATTGGGCAATTGCTATGCCTTACTTGGAAATAGAAAAGAGAGAAATAAATACATGAGTTTATATGTAAAACACATGCATGAAAAACTCTATGATTGATTGTCGGTAAATTCCATTGTAATTATCTAACATAATCTATGTCACACAATTAATAATCAGTTATTCACTATAAAGATTAAATTTTTTTTAACTTTATAAAAAACGTTATAGAACGTCTGCCTATTTATAGGAGGAAAATTTAAAATATGTTTGAAAAATATTTGTATTTTTAATAAGTAGTTTTATATTTGTGTATCTCACTACTGCTTAGTTAGTAAGAGGAAGTTTTAATCTTAAAAAAAGTGACTTCTATCTAAATAAGAAATTATTTATTTTTTTACTTAATATTTTTTAATCCTTTAAATTTTTTAACCCATGGTACACATAATCGTATCAATTTTGTTGGGATGGTTTACATTAACCACGACCACAGATTACAGCGTGTTTGACACAAACACAAATGGAACTCAGATCGAATCCACACAGGATATAAAAGGAAATGAGCCTTCCCAGCCCAATCGTAATTCAGATTCAAAAGACGGCGACGTTCTCTAACTTATTGTTTAACTAAAAGACTGGTCAAAGGATCAGGAAAAAATTAAATTATGATAAACTTAAAAAACAGATCAAAAGACGGAGACGTTGCCTAAAAAATTAGTGCAGCAAAAATGAAGATGTCTTTTGAACCAACAAAATATATAATACTCCATACAGAATAAACTAAAACCAAATTCGAATACCCTTCGAATCCCAATAGTCTGTGGAGACACTCGGTGAAAGATGTCTTCATTTTGCGTGCATAATAGTTGCTGCAGCAAACATTGTCAAGATATGCTTTATTGATCTAAATTTATAGGTCATTTATAATGAGAATAATAAATCACTACTTCTAGTTATTTGTCAAAAAACTCACCAAACAGAAAACCGCTTAGAGTCAATCACATAACTCACCATCACCTCATGATTCCCGCCCAGAAAATTAGTCCAGCGGGAAAACTGAGCTCCAAAAACATAGCCCAGTCGAAGTCGTTCTGCGATCATAAAATTAAACTGTCCCTGTAAAGTATTATCCGTAGCATAGCCGATACCTGCACCGATTAGATTATCATAAGTAAACTCCAGATGCAGATTAGCATGTAAAGGCGAGTGTGGCGCATACTTAATCCATAAAGAAGGCTCTATATCAATATGGTCATCAGCTCCAGTAATAAATTTGCCACCAGCCATCGCATAGAAATGAGCGATACGGCGAATATTAGACACCCCATCATCGCCATTAAAACGAACATTCAAAGAGATAGCCTGCGGTATTGAGAGTCCAACATAAAAGCTTTCCGTGTAGTACACAGCTCCCGCACCCAGATCGGGTAGAATTTGAGAAACATTATTTGTAAAAATTGCCGGATCATCGGGTTCATCCAAAACCAATTCTGAACCTTTTAGGCGATATTGTGCCAAAGAAAAAGACAAACCTAAAGCCAGCCTGCGAGTATACCAATTGTCAAAATCAATATGATAAGAATACAAACCATTCAGACTAATAAGTGAAGTCGGGCCAGTACGATCAGCCAGAATATAACCACCTGCACCTATATTATAATCATCCAGAAAAGTACGGAAGGCAACAGCGGCTGTCTCTGGTGCCTGAGGCATTTCCTGCCATTGCCGACGTAATGTCACACCTGCAACCATAGATTCATCCATACCCGTCATAGCCGGGTTCAGCACAAAATTATTCTGATGATACTGACTAAATAAAGGCAATTGCTGTCCAAAAGACTGGCCGGCAATCAGGATGAAAATTAATGTAAATAGGTGTTTCACTAGCGTATAGTTTAATTTTTACTACAAGGCTATCGAACTATAGTCAAAGGTCCTTTGAATATTCGGTCGGTGCCATTTACATCGACACGCAAGACAAAATAGTAGGTGCCTTTCGGCAAATTTTTACCATTAAAAGTCCCGTCAAAATCATTTAAATAAGGCTTTGCATAGAAAACCTCATCTCCCCAACGATTCAGAACAACTACATCATTATTGGTAAACTGATTCAGGAAACTAATATTCCAGACATCATTTTTACCATCGCCATTCGGCGTAAAAGCATTAGGAATAACAAACTCCGCTTCTGATGCCGGTGTCACAGTAACAGTCACTTCCGCTTCATCTGCACAAGCAAATTCACTTTCGCCTGTTACGGTGTAAGTCGTCGTCGTATTAGGCTGAGCAAGTGGCGCATCACAATCACTGCAAGATAAACTACCGGATGGCGTCCAGGAATAAGTCGAAGCACCGGTGACTGATAAAGGTGCTATCTCACCCTCAATAATTGTCGTATCAGCGAAAGCCTGGATTTGAATGGCTGGATAAACCGTAACAATGATACCATCACTACCAAATTCACAGCCATTGATAATTCCGGTGACCATCACTTCATCACCATCATTCAGTTCGCTTATAAAAATATTTGAAGGACTGCTTTGTACTAAGCTGCCATTGACATAAAAATCATATTGCGGAAAACCCGGTGTAGCTGTAAAAGTAAATCTGCCCCCTTCACAAATGGCTGCATTATCCACTTCCAGAACCATCATGCCGGTTTGTATATCGATTTGAATAGTATTGCTTTCATAATCGCAATTACCATCATTGGCAATAACTGTAATCGCATCGCCATTTTCCAGATCGGTACTGACAAAGACATTCTGTGTGCCGCTTTGTACCAGATTACCATTGACATAAAAGTCATAATTAATAAAACCTGTAGTGGCTGTGAATGTCAGTGTTTCACCATCACAGGCAGCCCCCATATCCACACTTAGCTCCACAGTATTTTGAAACCAACTCACTTCTACTTCATTGCTTTCATAATCACAATTGGCATCCGTAGCTATCACATTGACGATATCGCCATCATTGAGCATGGCAGAATAGCTGTCATTGACTCCGCTTTGTACTAAATTGCTATTGACATAAAAATCATAATTCAAAAAGCCGGAAGTCGCTGTCAGCGTGATTATTTCGCCTTGGCAGGCGGGTTGGGGATTGGCTGTCAGCGTGACTTCATTGGTGTAAACTGTTACAGAGATCGTATCGCTCAGATACGTACAGCCTGTCGTATTGTTCGTCCCAGTTACATAAATGGCATCGCCGTCATTCAGCGTCGTTGACCAGGTATTTTGCGTGCCGGATTGTGCCGGATTGCCATTGACATAAAAATCATATACATCGAAGTCTGGAGTCGCTGTAAAGTTAAAAGTCTCGCCTTCACACAAAGCCAGGTTATCCACTGCAAGATCAATATCTTCAATGTAAACGGTCACAGCAATCGAATTACTTTCATAATCACAATTTGCATCCGTACCGATAAGCGTCACCACATCGCCAGTACTCAGCATATTAGAACCAAAAGTACTGGAAGCTGTGCTTTGTACTGATACGCCATTAAGCAGAAAATCATAATTCAAAAAGCCCGGTGTGCCGCTAAAAACAAAGCTTTCTCCAATACACAAAGTCGAATCATTAGTGCTTAGTTCAATGCTGTTTTCAAAAATAAATACCTGTGCTGTATCTGAATTATAAGAACAATTATCATCCGTTGCAATGACATAAACCTCGCTGCCAGTCATCAGAATTCCTGAAGTAAATATATTATCAGCCCCGCTTTGTTCCAGGTTATTATTTACATAAAAATCGTAATTATTAAAGCCAGAAGTCGCTGCAAAAGTCCCGTCTCCATCTTCACAAATGCCGAGTAAATTGGTGTCCAGCAAAACTGTATTCATAAAAATGCTGACCAGTACTGAATTGCTGAAATAGGTACAATTATCATCTGTTATAATAGCATTGATCTTATCCCCGTCCTCCAAATCTGGTGAAGTGAAGGTATTCCCAGGACCACTTTGTACTAACACATCATTGACATAAAAATCATAATTCACCAGTCCTGCCGGAGCTGTAACGGTCACAGCCTCACCGTCGCAAGAAGGAAAAGGATCGATAGTCAATGTGATCGTGTCCGCAATTTGCGCCATAGCAAAAGCCGGATAAGTCAGATCGGCAATATAATTCGTCGTTTGTAGAACATCCAGGTTTGTGATCGGGCTTAGTCCGCTAGTCACAGCGCCTGTCACCTCCCATTGAGGCAGGTTTTGCCAATGTACCAGACTGTCATACACCCCATCCGCAGCCGAATCATAATGATAGGTAATTTGCGTAGAATCAGTCCCTTGTTCTCTCCAGATACGATGATAGAAATCAGGATTGATCAGGCATATTTCTGCTTGTCGCAAATCGCGGTCAAAACCTTCTAAAGTTGCATCCGTATTGGCATGACGGACTTTAAAAGCATTAAAAGCCCCGGAACTCAAAGTCAGTTCTATAGGGCGATAACGGGTAATGCCTAATGAAGAACCGACAGGAAAGAAATAAGGCTGTGTGTTCTGCATATTGCGCAATAATCCGCCATCTTGCAGACTGCTTACAAAGCCACCATCAGTCGTTACTGCCCCCAGATCCGTATTAAAAACGCTAACTGTATTGACATCCAGGCTAAATTCCCGATCATTCAGTCGAAGAAAACCATCGACATAAACGTCCAGATCACCGTATTTGATGCCGGTATTTTCCAGTCGCAGGTCATAGAAGCGAGTAATGTCATTTCCCTGAATCCTTTGTTCATCTCCTTTCAATATCACAATACCTTCCCCTGTACTGCTAAAGGCTTCATTGCCAGCAGTATTGGTCCAATTCTCAAAAAGGTAAATAGTATCGCTATTATGAAATTCGCCGCCATTGCGATTATAGGCATCGCCATGTACGGACATCATAGCACCGTCTTTCAATGAGATCAATGCGCCGTTATTGGATAGAATGGCTTGTGTCCATGCGGATAGGCTTCCTGATAGTAGTAGGAATAGGGTGATTAGATGTTTGGTATGTGGTGTTCTGGGCATAGCTACCACAATTTAGTATGTTTTTTGGAATTATTTGGGGTATTTAGCTATTAAGCTTGAAGCAGTGTCTTTTTAAGGTCTTCATGACTGATAAAGTTTCCTTTTTCTATATTACCGGAAATCTCTTTTATTTTTAATTCAAATTCATCTCTTGTCATTGGCTGACCATTAATATCATAACCTGCAACCTGATTTTGCTGTACTTTTACCAGGTTTTGCAGAATTACATAATAAGCTTCCAATAAGGTACTATCTTCTGTATTTTCTAAAATCTGATTAATGGAAAGCCGAATATCTCTTGCTGTCATATTTCTAATTTTAACCCAAGTTCAATTTACAAATATTTTGGCAAAAAGCATAATACTTTTAATGTCATTGAAGGGTTTTCCGATAAAATTATTTGAAACAAAAAGAAGCAAGTAAGGATTCGTATATTAGTTGTGAAGAAACAAAAAACGAACACGTACTTGCTATGAGTAAAATTAAAACATTTTTCGAGGCTTTACAAACTACTCCGGAAATAGATATGCGAGATAACCGTGGTAAGACTCATAACTTACCGCTAATTTTGTTAGAGTTTGTATGTGCGCTATTGTGTAATCGAGACGGCAATCAATCGAGTATTCATCGTCATATGCAAGCCCATCACCAACGACTTTCCGAAGAGCTGGGTTTGATGGATACTGTCCCCAAAAAACAGTATGTCGCTCCTATTTTCCGATAATACTATCTCAAGTGAATGGTAAAGTTTTTTCTAAGTTGATTTTTCAGCACTATGGTATTGAGCTATCTGCCAGGCAAACAACCTGGTTTGCAGGAGACGGAAAAGAACTCCGGGGTACAATACAAAAGGGACATACACGAGGTGAGTCCATCGTGCAATTTGTTCGTCATGCGGACAGGTCGGTACTTTGTGAAGGCTTTTTTACGGGTCGCAAGGAAAGCGAAGTGAAAAACAAAAGAGCTTTGCTCGATAATTTCGCTGATAATTTTGACCAATGCATCCAACGGCTCAAGGAAATTAATTTTTTATAAGAAAACCCTTAATGTCAATATCTTTTGTATTTGACGTTATTTTACTTTTAAGAATTTAAATAATGTATTACCAAAAGCTGCATTGGCTGGTTTATCTTCAAGTAATTTTAGTATATCACTTCTTTTCATTCCATAGGGGTCCCACGATAGTTCTTCTTTTTGAAGAAGAAAATTATTGTCATTTTCATGAAGCTCAATGAATTTATTGAAACCTATTCTCCCTTGACTTCTATTAATTCCACAGGCACACAAAAGAAATCCACCGTCCTGGATTATCGCATTATAAGTATCTCGTATTTTTTCTATGAACTCATAATTTTCGATTACCGCTGTTACAAAATGTTCTGTTACTATGTCATATTTTTCTCTAACAGAGAAGAAAATTTCATGATTTGTCAAATCTCCTTGTAACGTAGTTGTCTTTATTCCTTCGTAATTAATTATTCCTTCCTTTTCAATTAAATCAATAAATACATCTTGGATGCTTAGTTCAAATCCTTGAATATCAATCTTTCTGTCTTTTTTTACTGTTTCCCAATTCTTCCTAATGATATCTATACACAACAGAGGGAATGAACACTTATCCGTTACTACAAGGTCAATATTCATCTTAAAAGGTAAGCTTTCCAATACCCTTTTTAAGATTATAGTATAAGTGTAGTGATGTATAAAACTTGCTACACCAGCCTCTAGAATAACTACAGAATCACCATCAGAAAACTTGTTAATAAAAATATCTCTTAGAGTATCTTGAAGCCATAGTCTCTGTTCTTTTACTAAAAACCAACCGCCAGCAGGAGGATTATTGTCTGGATGAAATTTTTCGGCTAATTCTCTAGACTTAACAGAAGGTTCTATTTGCCCATTATTAAAATGAATTTTTTGAATAATATCCGCTGTAATTTCATATGGTGTATTAAATACTCTATCTTTATGATAACCACAAGGAATTATTTTGTTATCCTCTAAATAACAATCTGATGTTTTTTTACTATTTAACTCTATCTGTAACAACATCTGGCAATGTATTTTAATGAATTACTATCTGAATCTAGATACTCAAAGAAGCTAAATTTAGCAAACATATTAAAAGAACAAAAACTCTTCGATGATTTTTTGAAAGATAAATCACAAGCAGAACGTTCCAAAATTATACAGGCTAAGTTACTTGAGGTAGATATGAAGGATATAAAACATGTTGATTTGACAGGAAATAGTTTAGATATCATTCCTGAGTTTATATTCCATATACCGAATTTAGTTACTTTAATACTTAAAAGAAATAAAATTAGGATAATCTCAGAAAAAATTAAGTTACTAAAACGTCTTGAAACATTAGATTTAAGTGAAAATTCTTTTGTAGACTTTCCTACTAGCATATTGTCAATTAGTAATTTAAAAAATCTGAACCTACAGTTGAATAACATCTCTTGTTTACCTGACAAAATTGACGAACTATTCAATCTTGAACATTTTAGTATTTATGCGAATAATTTAGAGGCGTTACCTAAGTCTCTTTTAAATATAGACAATCTGAAAGAATTTGAGTTTCATTCCAATGATATTAAAGTGATTTTCGATAAACCTATTGAAACAATTCCTGCAGAAATATATAATCAAGGAATACGAGGAATTAATGCTTATCTACTATCAATAGATGGTAAAAGTGTAGAAAAATCTTATGAGGCCAAACTTGTTATTATAGGGAATAGTGGTGTAGGAAAAACGACATTAATTGAAAATTTATTGAATGAATCTTATGGCACTCTTTCTCATTCAAGTACTCATGGGGTTGAGGTTAGGGAATGGATGATAGATGGAGAACATTTAGGTTTGGAGCGTGATGTCACTTTTAAGCTTAATGTTTGGGACTTTGGTGGGCAGGGAGTTTATAGAGAACTCCAACAATTTTTTTGTTCTCAGAACACATTTTACATTTATGTTACTTGCTCTAATAAAGAGATATCCAGAGATAAATATACTACAGATAGTTACTGGTTGTCAAGCATCCGCTCTTTAAGCTATAACCCCATGACCAACCACTACAGTCCTATCATCTGTGTCATTAATAAATGTGACCAAGAGAATGGGTTAAATAGAAGCATACAGGAAAACTTGCTTCATCAGTTCAAAGAAAGCATAGTAGATATGCAAGAAGTCAGTTGTAAAAAAGGTAAGGGAATTAAAGAGCTAAGAGCGTCTATATTTAGAAATATCAACAGAATAAACATTGAAAATGCTCCACTTGCTGATACAATTAGCAATAATTGGTTTAATCTGAAAAATAATATTCTAAGATTGAAAAAAGGCAGAAAAGCTATACTTACGAAAAGAGAATATGAGCAATTATACCGAGAGCATAAACTTGAAAAAAATGAAGCAGAGGCGTTGTTAAAGTTTATGCATAGTACAGGTATGCTTGTATATTTTGAAACTAATTCAGAATTAAGGTGGTTTATTTTATTAGAAGTAAAGGTGCTTCTTGAAGTAACTCATAAATTGTATTTTAATTTACCTTCCCAACAAAGAAACAACGGCATTATCACTATTGATGATTTTGAAGAATTAGTACATGGTGTTAACATGGAATGGGATCGGTTACTTTATTTTTTGAAATGGTTCAATATTATTCATGAAGTTGAGGAAAAAAGTGGAAAGTATCTTATTCCTCCATTATTACCAACAAGAACTGCTAATATTCCTGAATACTTGGAAAAAAATGATAGAAGTGTTAATATAACATATAATTTTAATCCCTTTATTCCTGCAAGTTTATTTTATAAAATTTTGACAAAGAATTATGAATTGATAGACAATGCAAAAATTTCTAGCAGTGTTATTATTTTCTCCTACAAAGGAGATAAAGTTGTACTAGAAGAGAACTGGAAAGAAAACACTTTATTACTAAAAGGGATGTCTACTAGCTCATGTCTAGAATTTATGCTTCAAATTCAATTTGATATTTTTGTTTGCTTTAATACAATCTGCAAGTCTAAAAATATGAAAAACTACAATATGGGGGGGCGGGAAAGTCTAAAGCAGTTAATTAGATTAAATCAAACAATACCTAAGGATGAAATAGATAAAATAAAATCCAGACTATTAGGAAAATCAAGACCTGATAATAAATTAAGTATGAATGAAGCTAACATGTTAGAGGGAGATATATCTAAAGGCTTATTAAGTCAGGTAATCAATAAATTAGTTGAAAGATGGAAAGGATGCGGAATTATCGGTGAGCTTCGTCGTGAGTATGAACAACTATATAGTGGAAGAAATATATCATTAACTATTACACGAGATGTCTATGAGGCTAGAATGAATGCACTTGGGCAGGTGCTTGTCGAAATTATAAAGGAGTATACAGAAAAAGTTTAAAACATGGTTGTCAGGGAGTGTTCAGAAAAGTCTGTCATTTTTAATTTGAAATATGTTTAGAAAATGGTATTGTTCACTAAAGTGTGTCAAAATTAAAAAAATTGACAACTGAACGCTAGACTGTTAGAAGATTATCTTAAAATGATGATGCATAAACCGGTTTTATTCTTTATCCTAATTCTGATAGGGTGTACTTCAAAAAAAAATACAATAAATCAATATACGTATCCAGAGGAAATTGTTAAGTACAATTTAGAGCCTAAATACGATAGTGCCAAAATGATACTTTATGAAGCTCAAATCTATCGAAGTAGATTTGGTTTTCTTAATGGAAGAGAAATAAATTATGATTCAACAAAAAGAAGACCTTTTGTTGAGTGTGAACTAAAATTTGGAGAATTGGACATCAATCAAAGTAGAGACACAATAGAAATTTCTTTGTTTATGAGGAAAGGTGGCTCAGTTTCCGCAGTAATGATTCGCCCAACTCCTTATTCCGTAATTTTTATTAATGGCATTCCGTCAAGAATAAGAATTAGTGGTGCAGGGCATTCCTCCATAGAATCTGAGATTAATGAATATAGTTTAGAGATTTTGAAAGAGGAACTGAAATTACATTATGACAATCTAAATCCTTGGTTAAAACAAGAAGCAAAGAAAAGAGGTTATCTCTAAAAGTGTTTATGTAAAGCTTTTAGGCTTAGTTGAGTACAAGGTCTATTTCAAGAACAATCTATTTAGGATGGCTCTTTTTCTTATATAAGTTCAACAGTTTCTATTCACTGCCTATGCAAAAGTTCGCCTATATACTGAACAAAATCTGCCGACTAATATTCTTTCATTTCTTCCCCCTATCGAACATCTCTTATTTTTTGCCAACAAAAAAAGCCTCCGCAACAAATGCGGAGGCGTCCATGAGTGTGTCCCTGTAAGACCACTTAGTTTACTTCAAGAGTGATGTTTTGTTTAGGCGCTGGATTATCTATTGATCGCCAACTTCTGTGTACGAGTTTCACTACCTGCTTTCAGGATGCAGTAGTACATACCTGCTGGTAAATGGCTGGCATTGAAGTTGATCTGATGACTACCCTTTAGCCGTTCTACACGATCAAGTAATGGGGCAATCATTTGCCCATTTAAATTGAAGACATGAAGACTAACTTCTGTATCTTCAGGCAAATCAATTTCGATAGTTGTATTGGAGCTGAATGGATTAGGGAATACACGTAAATCAGTTGAATTTAAGATTGCTGTTTCCAGTAGATCATCCATGCCTTCTGTGATAATGATATTATTGTCGTGTCCTTCTGATACTCTTGCGCCGCCGCAGCCGTCAATAAAAGCATTAAAAATGCCATCCTGTACATGGAATCCGGCTGTTAAAGTGATCGAGCTTCCTGCATCATAATCAACTGTTCCGCCACCTTGTATGATATTGGATGCTGAGATCGTATTATCAGCTTCTATATCCACATTTGCATTCGTGCCGTAAGTCGTTGTGAGTATAAGATCATCGGGGCAGCCTGCCGAACAAGCTGTCAGACAATTTGCATTATAGTACTCTGTTCGTATCAAATTTCCGGGTTGTGGCCCAAATCCGAGTGTGAAATTGATCCCTACATTATTCAGGTGGCAGTAGCTCATGATCGTTCCTCCATTAGCGGGTACAATCTGACTAGCTGCATTATAGCAGGAAGCGGGAGAAGTGCCAGGGTCTCCGTCATTTGCCCACCAGATATTTCCACAATCGTCGATCTGCGTATTGCCGCCTGCATTCCAAAGACAAGAGTGCGTATGTCCTGAACCTAAATTGTGTCCCATTTCATGCGTAAAGACCATAATAGACCAAGAATAAGTAGGCACAGGAGTAACTGAAGTTGACATGCTGCCACTTACGGCATAAGGACTATCTCCGCATAGTTGATCGAGATATGCACGCCCGCCTCCGATGCTTCTTGTAGTGATGAAATGTGCCAGATCGCCGGCATGATTGGGGTTGTTATTGCGAAATGCCGGTAGTATGGCACCCGTAGTCGTCATAGCTGCATAAGGATCAGCAATTGTCCATACTCCATAAGTAGCAAGGGTCACGGTGATACCTTCATTAGCATAAATAGTAGCCACTTCATTCATCAAAGCTGTGATATAACTGCCTACATTAGCAAAGCTTGACCCCTGGGCAATGTACATAGCATTATCTGCTTCTACGTATACACTAATACAATCTCCCTGATCTCTTCCCTGTACCTCAACTTCATCGTGTGGGTGAGGTTTGGGGATGTCGGATTCTTCTACTTCACAAGAAAAATCAGGAGTAGTCGTCAGGTTTCGATCATTGTATAAGATGTAAGTTTCGGTCTCCTCAGATAATTTTGCTAATACATAATTGCCGTTTTTATCAGAGATCATTGCTCTTACATGGTCATTGTAGATACTTAGGGCTGCCAGTGAGTTCGGTTGTCCTTTGATAATACCCCTGTAGAATAAACCTGGAAAAGCGTCGTAATCTCGTGGTTCTCCACCATTAATTTTAATTTGAAAATCTTCGGCAGTTACCCGTACACGGGTCAATTCCAATTCAAAGCTTTGTCCGGTTGCTACCGGAATTTCTACACTGATATTTCGTGTGCGACTGTTGTACCAGTTTGTCAGGTTATTCTCATTCAGCTCCAGATAAGCTGCATCTGTTACATGTTGGTTGTACGTTTCAGCCAGGTAGTTCTTTTCGGATACGGTGAAGGGCGATATATTGTCAAATGAACCGCTGTTCTTCTCTGTTTCTATCATCTGTGCCAGGCGATTCGGTGCGTCTGCTGCACTGTATTCAAATCCGGCTTTTGTATCCATGATTAAATCCTGCGCGTTGACCTGTAGGCATAAGCTAAGCAGGATAAGACTGAGTATTTTGTTTATATATTTCATGGTAATGCTTTTAATAAGTGAAACAAATGTTATTTCATGCGAAAGCATTACTTACGAATAGCTGCTTTTAGAGCTTCAATTTCTACTTGCTGTTGTTCAATTAGTTCTTGTTGCTCTTTTATTGCTTCTACAAGTATAGGAATCATGCCTATGTAGTTGACAGATTTGAAAGTTGTTTCGGCAGTTGTTTTTATTTCGTCTACCTCACCTTCTGCTATTTCTTCTTCAGTCAGTTCATCATCGACAGGTGTACCTGGTGCCTTAACTTCTTCTACCAGTTCAGGAACGATCTGCTCCAATTCCTGGGCAATAAAACCGTATTGCTGACCAGTAGGAAGTCCTCGTTCTGCATCATTTTTGAAACGGTAAGTTTTACCTTCTATCTGATTCACTAAAGCAAGTGCATTGTCCAATTGTTTGACATCCTCCTTAGCGTGTCGGTCAGAAGTAGAGATTACCGTACCTGATACATAAACATTACCTATAAAATAACCCGCATAACCAGATGCCCCGGCTATACTAGAGTAAATACCATAACGAGTACCTGTTCCTGAATTTCTGATGTAGGAGTAAATACCATACTTAACACCTGTTGATGTAGAATTTGTGTACAAGTAATTGTAGATGCCATAGCCTCTTCCTGTTCCATAAGGATAAAGTCTGTTGTAGATACCATAAGAGTAGCTGCTAGAACTGCTGTTTTGATACGTATAGTTTCTGAATCCCTGTTTTGTACCTGTTCCGGCACTGCTGACATAGTTGTTGATACCATATTTTGTTCCTGATGTACTGTAGTAATTCTGCGCTCTTAAAGTGTAGATATTAGAGTTATTGTAAATTCTCAATTTAGAGCTATTGGAGTTTGTACTACCTATAGCTACATCATTTGAAGAATCAACATGAATTTGTGCATAAGCAGAGTTGGAGATAAGAATAAATGTTGCAAGAGCAACTAAGAGTAATAAAGTTTGAAAATAAGCTTTCATCGTTTTAATTATTTAATAAGTTTATAAAAAAACATCGCTTCATAAGTGCGCACTGTATCGATGTTACATCACTATATCTCCCTGCTTTCTGAAAAGTCACCTTGACAGATAAAAAATATTTTATTCAAACTTTTATTAGCTTTGTGGAGTACTAATAATAATTTACACGTGGGAAGAAAACGATTAAGAATACTCGAAAACGTTGAAATAACGGGAATTGCAGACAAAGGCAAGGCTGTAGGTCGGCATGGAGGAAAAGTTGTATTTGTAGCCGGAGCAGTGCCCGGCGACCTGGCCGATGTAGTGGTGCTACGCAAGAAAAAAGGCGCACTACAAGGAGAGGTGGAAGAAATGCTCCGCCCCTCTAAAGATCGTGTAGAGCCTGTATGTGAGCATTTTGGAGTTTGTGGTGGCTGTAAATGGCAAAACCTGAAATATGAGGCACAGCTACATCATAAAAGACTTCGTGTCGAGGATGTATTTACTCGTATTGCCAAAATACCATTCCCTGAAATTCCGCCTGTAATCGGTGCTGCTTCATCTGAATATTATCGGAATAAAATGGAGTTTTCCTTTTCCAACAAAAGATGGATCACTAACGAAGAGGTAGAAGCCAAGACTGTGTTTGAACACCGTAATGCATTGGGTTTCCATCGCCCCCGGGCTTTTGATAAAATCGTGGATGTACAACATTGTCATTTACAGCCCGATCCCTCTAATGCTATCCGAAATACTGTCAGAGCCTTCGCATTAAACAATGATTATACTTTTTTTGATATAAAGGAACAAAAAGGTCTTCTCCGGCAATTGTTTGTCCGTACAGCAAGTACTGGTGAAGTGATGGTCATTATTAGTTTCTTCTATGATGATGAGGAAAAACGTGTTGCTTTATTGGATTTTATCAAAGAGCGCTTCCCTCAGATCACATCATTGATGTATTTTATCAATGATAAAAAGAATGACTCTATATTCGATCTGACACCACATCATTATGCTGGAAACGATTTTATTTATGAAGAACTGGGACATGTTAAATTTAAGGTTGGTCCTAAATCTTTTTTCCAGACCAATACAGCCCAGGCGATCAATCTGTACAATGTAATTGTTGATTTTGCTGACCTGAAAGGAACGGAAAATGTCTATGATCTTTATACTGGTCTTGGAAGCATTGCCTGTTATATTGCTGATAAATGTAAAAAAGTAGTTGGCATAGAGGAAATTGAAGCAGCCGTCAAAGACGCTCATGAAAATGCCCTGTTGAATAAGCTCGACAATGTAACTTTCTATGCCGGAGATGTAAAAGATATGCTGGACATGAGCTTTGTAGCCAAGCACGACAAGCCAGACTTGATTATAACCGACCCGCCCAGAGCTGGTATGCATCAGACAGTCATACAGACTTTGCTAGAACTCGCAGCTCCCAGAATTGTGTATGTTAGTTGTAATCCCGCCACGCAGGCCAGAGACCTTCAATTGCTAGATGAAGACTATAAAATCGTTAAAATTCAGCCTGTTGACATGTTTCCGCATACACATCATATAGAAAATGTAGTTTTATTAGAAAAAAAATAATACTTTTGTTCTTAAGTAAAGCTGAAAATGTTTTTTTTAAAATATTTAATTTTTTTCTAAACATTTTATAGTCATATAACGTATTATACAAGTAGTCAATTAAGCGAAGCCTGACAATATCTACAAATCCAACATCGATATTCATACCTAAAATGTCACAAGAATCAATACTAATTAAGGCTTTGGAAGACGAAATAAAGCGCTTTAAAGGCATATTTAAAGAAGGCGCAAAAGTCACTATTGACAAGGAGGTTTCCAATTACCCTGTTTTTGTTGCACACCAAGATGAAATTCCTCTTGGTGTAGAATTTGTAAACAGGGAGAAATCTGGAACTTTTTGGTCATATAATGTGACTACATTAGAAGAGCTTGTGACAAAAAAAATTATTAACACTGATAGATTAGACAATTTTAAACGCATTTACAAAGACCCTTTGAAGTTCATTTGTGTATTTGTTGTGGAACAAAAAGGAGCATCTTTTGTCTTTTATCCTTATAACGACTAAAAAGTAACGGCACTTATGCCTGTCACTTTATCGTTATTTTTTTTCATTTAATATGTTGAAAAAGTCATTCTTTTAATTTGTGACACAAAACATAGGGTAATTGCAATTATTATTAGTCTGTGCTTTTTGGTCATATTTTAAGATTTATCTGATAAATCAGATAATGTCTTTATGCTAAACTACATAATGAAAACACCATGTACGAGAAGGAAGCTAAGTCTAAATATAATATTCTACTGATAGAAGACAATCCAGGTGATGTTCGTCTGGTAGAAATATTTTTGGGAGAATCAGATCTCAAAAATAGCGACATCCTTAATTGTCGTACACTGGAAGATGCACATAAAGCACTTTCCAGTGATCAGTTTGATGTCGTTTTGCTAGATTTCAATTTACCTGATAGTGCAGGTATAGAAACACTCACTAGTGTATTAAGTACTTATCCAAAATCCAATGTGATTGTATTCACCGGACTTGAAGATAAGAAAATGGGGATCAGAGCCCTACAGGCTGGTGCTCAGGATTATTTGGTGAAAGGAAATTTCTCTGCAGACTTTCTGGTAAAGACACTTCGTTTTGCTATTGAAAGAAATCGGAACCAGATCAGGCTTGAAAAGGCGCAAAAAGAAGCTAATGCTATTAATGAACGGTATACTCAGATTGTCAATCAATCTAAAGATGCTATATCTGTTACCAATTATGATGGACATTTTCTGACCTTCAATGATGCTACTGTTCAAATGTTTGGGTATTCAAGAGAAGAGCTTAAAGACAATATTTCATCTGCCGATCTGTATGCACAGGAAGAAGAACGAGAAAAACTAACAGAACTTCTTAAAGAGAAGGGCTTTGTACATGATTATGCTTTGCTGCTGAAAAGGAAAGATGGAAAGACTCGTCATTGTCTTTTAGCTTCAACTATGGTGACTACAGATAAAGGAGAAGTAGAATTTCATAGTACTATTCGTGACATCACGGAACAGAAAGAAGCACAGGAATTACGCAAACAGCAAGAACTTAACGAGAAGGAAAATAAGATCAAAGAACAGTTATTGACTACAGTAAGTCATGAAATGCGTACACCGATGAATGCTGTCATGGGCATGGTTGGGCTTTTATTAAAAACAGAACTGACTTCAGAGCAGTACAGTTATCTGACTTCTGTAAAACAATCTTCTGAACACCTCCAAAAAATGATTAATGACATTCTGGAACATCAGAAGATACAATTCGACAAAATTAAACTGGAACATGCAGATTTTGACCTGCATGATATGCTGACAAACCTAATCAATATACAGTACTCTACAGAGAAAGAGGTTTCTATAGAAACAAATATAGATAAAGATGTAGAGCGTTTTGTTTATGGAGATCAAAAACGACTTAATCAGGTATTGATTAATCTGGTCGGCAACTCAATCAAATTTACGGAAGAGGGTAAAGTCTCCATATCTGTAAAAACACTGGAAGGAAATGGGAAAGATATTCGACTGCAATTTGTAGTACAGGATACCGGAATAGGTATGCCTGTTGATAAATTACACACGATCTTTGAACCTTTCGTAAGGGTGCGTGATAAGCAGAAAAAATTCTATGAAGGTATTGGGCTTGGTTTGTCTATAGTGAAAATGCTGATCGAGAAAATGGATGGCACTATTGCTGTGGATAGTGAATTGGGTGTGGGTTCTGTTTTCACATTTGATGTCCTTTTACAAAAAGGCAAAGAACTCAAACCTTCTATACCTAAGAATGGCGTAAAAGCGCCAGAACCAATGATTATCAATGATGGAGAACAAAAAAATATTCTCTTAGTAGAAGACAATAAACTCAATCAGATCGTAGCAGTTAAACACATAGAAAAAGGAATAGCTAACGTCAAAGTAGATGTAGCTGAAAATGGTAAAATAGCTATTGAACAATTGCTTCTTAAAGAGTATGATCTGATCTTAATGGATATTCAAATGCCAGTTATGGATGGCTTTGAAGCAACTACGCATATTCGAGAGAAATTGGATCCGCCGATTGCTAATTTACCTATATTAGCAATGACAGCGCATGCACATTTCCTCAATGAAAATAAGTACAAAGAATATGGTATGCAGGATTGTATTGTAAAACCTTTTAATCCTTCTGACCTATTTGAAAAAATTAATCACTATTTACACCAAGTAAAGTCTAATAGATAACACTGACAGTAAAGTAATAAATTTAACCAAACAATAATCAATGCATTGTAAACTAATAAAATAAATTAAGCGCTATGGAAAAAAACTACAGCTTCATTGATTTAGGATATCTAGAACTGATGTCTGATGGAGATGCCCAAATGAAAAGCATCTTACTAGAATTATTATTAAAAGAGCCTGAAGAGCAGCTCAAACAGATGCAAGAGTATCTGACTGCAAAAAACTGGGAAGCACTACAGTTTGCTGCACATAAGCTCAAAACCTCGTTTCCGTATACTGGTTATACAAGTTTGATTGACAGAAATGTAGCTTTGGACGCCATTCTCAAATCCAAACTAAATGGTCAGACACCGGATAATTTTGAAGAAGAGGTGACGACTATGTTGTCCGATGTCAACAAATATTATGCAGAAGCATTACCCGAACTAAAAGATGCTTATGATAATACTGTAAACACCGTATAAAAAGCCGATATTAATTTTATTCAAAAAATCATCAAACACACCCTCTCTAAATGCTAAACAAATGAAAATACTTATATGTGAAGACGAAGAAATCATGTTAACTGCCCTGGAATTCAGATTACAAAAGCAAGGTTTCGATATCGTCCGGGCTGAAGATGGACAAATCGCAATAGATAAGATACGTACAGAAGATCCTGATTTGATCATAGCAGATATTATGATGCCACATGTCACAGGATTAGAGTTAATCAAATTTGTACGGGAAGATTTGCAAAAAGATACACCCGTTATCGTTATCTCTGCTCTTGAACTAGATGAAGTGGTTTTAGAAGCCTCCAAATTAGGCGCCAATGATTTCATTGCAAAACCATTCCGCCCAATGGAACTTATACTGCGTATTCGACGAATATTTCAGGAATTAGAACCATTGGAACCTACAAGCTAATTAATCTCAGTGAGAATAACAGTACCAATATCAATGGTAATAACAACTTATTTTTACCATTGATATTGGTATTAACTCACTCCATAAAGTGAACTATTCTTCCAATCAGTCTCCGTATCTATATCGGTCAGTGCCGGCAATATACAATAGGACAGGTTATTCTTGTCCAAATCATCTAAAGTAGATGCCAGTAAACCAGAAGTACTCCAGGCTTTGTTTTCAAAAACAGGTAAGAACAATTCACGCATACCCAAAAGATAATACCCGCCATCATTAGCCGGACCAATAACAAAATCATGATCGTCCAGTTCCCTAAAAGCTTCTTCCACTAAATCACTGCTTATCTCTGCACAGTCACTACCAATAATAACTACCTTTTTGTAATGATAAGTTTTAAAAGCCACCTCGAAGGCTTGCTTCATTCGTTCGCCCAAATCAGCCCCTATTTGAACATGTTTGCTAAATACATTGTTACTCCATTCATCCTTTGCGTCGATCTGGTGACTATAAAACAACAATTTGTCTGATACAACCCTTTCACTGACCTTCTTCGTATAATCTAATAAACACAGATAGATTTTCAGTGCTTTATCATCTCCCAAAGTAGCTGCAAGCCGGGTTTTCACCTTACCCTTTCTGGGGTTTTTAATAAAAATAATTAATGCTTTATCCATATTGTTACAATAAAAACAAAATGTTTTAAAATTTGGATTTTGTTCGCAAAAATACTACTTTTGCAAACAAATTATTTGTATTTTTAACGATACTTCAAATTGATATTTTAACGTATGTCTCAACAAGTCACTTATACAGAAGACAATATTAGGTCATTAGATTGGAAAGAACACATCAGAATGCGGCCCGGCATGTATATTGGTAAGCTGGGCGACGGTTCTTCCCCTGATGATGGTATTTATATTCTGATAAAAGAGATCATTGATAACTCTATTGATGAATTTGTGATGGGACATGGTAAAACCATTGAAATCAGTATTAATGATGGTGCGGTCTCTGTTCGAGATTATGGACGTGGTATTCCATTAGGAAAAGTAGTAGACTGTGTATCCAAGATTAACACAGGTGGAAAATATGATTCTAAAGCATTCAAGAAATCAGTTGGACTGAATGGTGTTGGTACAAAAGCAGTAAACGCCTTATCCGGTTACTTCAAAGTACAGGCAGTAAGAGACGGAAAAACCAAAATTGCCGAGTTTGAGCGTGGCGAATTAATCAAAGATGCAAAAGTCGCTAAAACCAAAGAAGAAAACGGCACCTTAATGGTTTTTAAACCAGATAACAGTATTTTCAAAAATTACCGTTTTATTCCAGATTTTTTGGAAAATCAACTCTGGAATTATGTCTACTTGAATGCTGGACTGAAAATTATTTTCAATGGTAAAAGTTATTACTCTAAAAACGGTCTCTTAGACTTACTGAGCCGGAAAACAAATAAGGAACAACTTCGCTACCCTATCGTACATCTGCGAGGAGACGATATAGAAATTGCACTAACACACGGTAACCAATACGGCGAACAATACTACTCTTTTGTAAACGGACAATACACAACGCAGGGCGGTACACACCTACAGGCTTTTCGTGAGTCTATTGTAAAGACAGTACGTGATTTTTATAATAAAAGTTATGATGCAACAGATGTCCGTGCATCCATCATCGCCTCTATTAGTGTGCGGGTAGAAGAACCTGTTTTCGAGTCACAGACTAAAACCAAGCTAGGTTCCCAAAATATGGGACCCGGCGGCCCGACTGTTCGTACATTCATCAATGATTTTATCAAAACACAGTTAGATAACTTTCTGCATAAAAACCCCGAAACCGCTCAGGCTTTACAGAAGCGAATTATACAATCGGAAAGAGAGCGAAAAGAAATAGCAGGCGTTAAGAAATTGGCAAACCAGCGTGCTAAGAAAGCCAATTTACACAATAAAAAATTACGTGATTGCCGAGTACATTACAATCAAAAACGTAAAGACGAACATCACGAAACAACACTGTTCATTACTGAGGGCGACTCGGCAAGTGGCTCCATTACTAAGGCACGTAATGTACAAACTCAGGCAGTATTCAGCCTTAGAGGAAAACCACTCAACTGTTTTAATCTAACCAAGAAAGTAGTCTATGAAAATGAAGAATTTAATCTGCTTCAGCATGCCTTGAATATAGAAGATGGCTTAGACGATCTGCGTTATAACCGTGTTGTGGTCGCCACCGATGCCGACGTGGATGGTATGCATATTCGTCTCCTGTTATTGACTTTCTTTCTCCAATTCTTTCCAGATCTGGTTCGTCAGGGGCATTTATATATTTTGGAAACGCCTTTATTCAGGGTCAGAAATAAAAAAGAAACCCATTACTGCTACAGTATAGCCGAAAAACAAGCTGCTATAGAAAAATTATCTGGTAAAGCAGAAATTACCCGATTTAAAGGATTAGGTGAAATCTCCCCCGACGAGTTTGGTGGTTTTATTGGTGAAGACATTCGCCTAGAGCCTGTTATCGTACAGGAAGATGCCAATATTCAGGAAACATTATCTTATTATATGGGCAAAAACACTCCTCAACGTCAGCAATTTATTATACAAAACCTGAAAGTAGAACTGGATGAGGTAGTGGAGTAATAGCTTTTGATTACCTAAAAAACACTCAAGTGTCCTCAAATATATTGACTTTGTGATTTTAATAATCTCTCAAAATACAATCAAACTTTGAAAATAGAGTTTCCCTATGAAATACAGGGAAGAGTTTTAA
>JAHDFX010000031.1:0-24912 GCA_020627965.1 Saprospiraceae bacterium
ATGAAAATTCGGGATGTCTCATGTTTTTATTTTTTTCTATTGAGAACAAATATCAACTACTGGCACATTACCAGTACCACTACTGGTAGAAAAGCAATTACCGTCGTCAGTTAGATCACTTTGAGTTATACCACTACAACCATAATTACTATCTAGGAAAAAGTTATTTGTAAAATTAGTGTAAGCACTTGCACTTCCGGGATACCAAAAAAATTGGTTCAAAATATTACTGAAATAATTATCGGAAATTTGTGCATCACAGCCTGCAGCAGAACCAAAACGAATACCCTGAATCACATTATTTACTGAATTATCATATATCCTGGCAGACTCTATAGAAACACTCAGCGCTATTCCATATTGCATAGAAGAAAGATTATTACCAGAAGATATATAGTCCATTAAAAAGGCATTCGTTGCGGATAAATCTGAAGTAGATACCTCTAATTCTACCGCATAATCATCTGATCCATAAGGATACAAATTGCATATTACATTTGCATAAACTTCAATATGCTCGACTTGTACCCCAACATATGTATCATTACCGTCTAGTTCATAGTAAGAATCAAAAGCTCCTTCTGTGTTGACATATATTCCATTAGTACAATCGAAGATATTATTCTTAACAATAGCAACATTTTTGGTATTTCCATGAATGGTTATGGCATCTCCGTCTCCACCATTCCCTCCGATTCCTCCCGGATTTCCCCCACAATAATTATAAGTTCCTTCTCGCCACCCATAAATATCATTATATGATATAATTACTTTATCTCCAAGAAGCACCTCACCAACAGGTGCACTAATTCCATTAGGAATTGGATCAACACTCGGATCAAAACCAGGATCTGAAACCACATTATAGGGACCTGCTCCCATTTTAAGATCAATAGCTCCTTCTCCGTGTGTTCTTTCCAATGTTATAGAACCAGGATTTCCACTAGTAGAAGAAGGGTGTATTTCCTGATCTTCCAATATTACTTTTTCATTAAATAGCTTATTACCATGAATAAATGTACCCGGAGCAGAACCCTTACCTACATTATTATTACCAGGCCCGTAAACCAACTGAATAGCATCTCCCATATTATATATTTCGTTGTCAATAATTATATTATCCTCCATAAGAACGCCATAATTGCCTTTAAGTGTTATTCCTATGATATCACGTTTTGTGCAATCAGCCCTATTTCTAATAACATTATTTGCGATGATATTCCTACTTGCGCTCGTAATTTTAATACAGTTTTGCTGTGCTACATTTTCAAACAGGCAATATCTGATAATATTTTCACTTGAAGTTATTTCGTTTCGAGTACCACCAGGCTTCTTTTCTCCGCAAACTATATTGTTAGCTAAAACATTAGGATCATTACCTCCAACACTAGGATAATCATCACGATTCCCTCTAAAAGTGATGCCCATAACCGTCCATTTCCAATTTCCATCTAAAAGTCTAAAATTTTCTACAATAGCTTTTTCTTCTTCCGCCTGTTCATACGCAGGTTTTAGTTTATGACAATATTTTTTGTTGAAATAATACACTATTCTACTTGGATCATCAGAAGAACAACCAGGGTAGTATAAAAGATACCTCCTTTCTTCACCTGTATTCATACAATCCCCGGAGCTACAGTTTACAGGATTTCCAGGAGAACAGGAGGGATCAAATTTTAAATAACCTCTGTAATCTCCAGGTGTCAGAATAATATATTTTATATTATCATCAAATGAAGAATTATTGTTTCGTTGCAAGAATTGCCATTTCATTTCATACTTGTAAGGTACTCCAGTATTATTATCAAAATAGAAATCTCTATCATTGAGTACTACAAAGTTTTGTACCCCAGTTGGACTAATTTCCAACTTAATATTATCACAATCCACAGAAAGTCTTTTCTGTGTGACCAAGCTACGACATTCAATTTCTTTTTCATAGTGATCCAGGCGACACTCCATTTCATTTGCACCGCTTGGACATGTAGTCTCTAGTTCTATTTGTCCCACGATTTCACACACTTTTTCTCCTTGCCCGACTAAGCATTCTCCATAGAAAAAAAGAATAGTCATTAGCATTAAAATTATATTTTTCATTTTTAATTTTGTTTTAATTTATTTGATCAAGGTCACTTTTTGAGTTTCAAATTCGAATTTTGAGTTTATTTTTATATAATACATTCCCCCCGGCAATTCGATCATATTTACAGGTATGACATGAAGACCTTTTGTTAATTTTCGAGACAATTTCTTGATGATTTTTCCTGTTTCTTCAAAGACAACTACTTCTATTATATCATCGTGAGGTATATTCAGTTGAACATATAACTCCTGACTGGCAGGATTCGGATAAATATCTATACTTTGCTCTTCAGTCTGAACGTTAATACCTTTTCCTTCATTTAGATTCTCATCAATCAGAAGATTTGGACCAAGTCCGAAACAAGGCCATACTGTCTGCGAACAATCTGTAATTGGTTTGTCATCATTGATATCTTCCGTAGAACCAGAGTAATCATAAACGAGGTCAGGAGCACAATCAGGGGCTGTACATCCAATAGTATTTCCAGTAGTATACCCTTCAAGAAGAAAACTCACAATACCTTGCCCATCATTAGGTCTGCCATAAGGCGAAATAAACATTTGTACTGTTCCTTCTAAAAAAGTTCCTTCACATTCCAAGGCTTGTAATACATCATTTTCCAAAGAACTGCTACATTCCAAAACTTCTGCATTCCCGTTCAGGTCTGTCACCTTTAGTCTATAAGTATCACCATCAAAATCAATATCTATTGTCCAGTTATCACCTACTAAGTCGACATGCCCTTTATCATAGTATAATCTTTTCCTGTAGATGACATATGAATCTATACTTGGATTGTTATTGTCCTTGACAAACTCCAAATAATATCTCACTTCATAATGCTTTAGAAAATCTCCTGTTCTTACTCCGAAACGGAAAGCAATATCACTAAAATTAGTAAATGCCCCTATACCCGCTATATTTGCTTCATATGTCCATGATGATGCCTGACTCTCGGCGTCTATTATATGAGCATTTACAATTGTATTCGTCGCTTCTGATGATGCTTGAATGGGGCTAACCGCAGCCGATAAAAAATTATTAGGATCTGTGCCCAAATCAAGTTGTAAGTGAAAACCGCCAGGAACGTTAATCCATGAGGTCACTTCCTTTACTGGCGAGTCGTTATCAATCACTCCTGTGCTGACATTACCTATTGGATTCACAACACCAACTTCATTGGCATTTACTAGTGTAACTATTGCCTCTGCCGTCTGTGAAAAAACAAAACCTCTTCCTACTAATACAAAAAGCATTATCAACAACAGATGCTTAATTGCCTGTCTGTAGCCCAATAGGCCTATGCTCCTGTATAAGCAGATAGCATAGTCTAAATGATTAAAACAAAATTTAACTTTCATAGTATATTGTATTGTAATTAATTAAGATAAAAAAGAAGCTCCGAAGCAACGATTACAAATATAGAAGTGTATATAGCTGATAGCAATTACATTTTTTGGTGTTTTTCACATCAAAACAGCAAATAGTAAAAAAAGAAACATACTTTCTCTAACTAAAAATCAAACACTTAAAGTCATTAAAATTTTTATTTTAAAATATTTTTTCGGGTTTACTCTTTTAATAAACTTTGTCTCAACAAAAAAATAAAGAGAGAAAACAAATCCGTAAGTTTTGATTAACTAATGGAGAAGATGAAACAAAAAATAAAAGAGTTACTAAACAAAAAACAATATTTCTTATAAGAAACTATATTTCCATATATTTACAAGGTAAAGTTCTAATCGTGATTTAAATGGAAAATAATACTATTCACCTTAAGATTTATGTACTGATTATTTGTTGTGTACTCAGCATCAGTGCAATCGCCCAAAACAGTATTTCAGGAACCGTACTGGATGAAAATGGCGTTCCGGTCATTGCTGCCTCTGTAGCTGTGGAAGGCACAACAAAAGGGACGACTACCGATGCTATGGGAAAATATACACTTAGCAATGTTCCGGCAGGCGAACTTGTGATCGTGGTTAGTTATGTGGGTTATGAAGAGCAGAAACAATCGGTGACTGTCGGCAGTACTCCTGTTACATTGGATTTTCGGATTGGTGAAAATGCGGAATTGTTGAATGAAGTCGTTGTCATCGGCTATGGAACACAGCGCAAGCGGGATCTAGTAGGTTCCGTAGCCCAAATTGAATCTGATGAACTGCTGGATGTTGTGGGCGGTAGTTTTGAAAATGTATTGCAAGGTAAAGCCTCTGGTTTACAAATCACACAGAGCAGTGGTATAGCCGGAGCCGGTTCTGTAGTTCGTATTCGTGGGGTGAAATCTATTAGTTCCGGTGGCGATCCGTTATATGTAGTCGATGGTATTCCTATTACACAAAACAACTTTATTCAAGGCAGTGAAAATGGACAAAATAACAATCCGCTTTCCTCTTTAAATCCAAATGATATTGAGTCTATTGAAATCCTCAAAGACGCCGCCGCCTCGGCTATTTACGGCTCTCGTGGCGCTAATGGTGTCGTTATCATTACCACTAAAAGAGGAGAATTAGGCAAACCGACCATCGATTATTCTACCCGCCTCGGCACCTCTAACCCGACCAGAATTATTGATATGATGAATGCTGAAGAGTGGCTGCAAATTCGTCAGGAAGCCTGGAATAATGATGGCAATACCGGACGTGCTCCTTTGCCTGGTCTACTGATAGAAAATGGATATACCTATGAATCCATAGAAGGCATAGACACAGATTGGTTGGATGAAGTACTTCGTACAGGTATCAAACATGAACACAATTTATCTTTTAAACAAGGAGGAGAAAGACTAAGCTCCTATGTAGGATTATCTTATTCCAATGCTGAAAGTTATGTAGTAGGGAATAGTTTCCAGCGAGCCAGTGGAAGAGCCAATATAGATTACAAGCTAACTGATTTTGCTTCGATCAGTTTGTCTACCTCATTATCTCAAGGGATCAATAATCGGGTACGTCAAGCCTGGGCGGGTGGTTTTGGTGCTGCTCAGTCTACTGCCTTACCTATTTATCCGATACGTGACGATGAAGGGAGTTATTTCAATTTGTATGGAAATCCGGTGGCAGAAAATGAATTGACCGATCTGAAAACCCGGGAATTGCGAAGCATCAATAGCGTAGGGCTGAATATTACTCCCCTTGAAAATTTACACCTAAACTTTACCGGGAATTATGATTATATGAAGCTGGGCGATTATCTGTTTGAAGATTCACTCTGGACAGAGAAATTCAGTATTGCTGATGCAGATATTAAAACGATCAATAACTGGTCGGTTTATAATACGGCTACTTATGATGTCAAACTGCCTAGTGAAAAACATAGTCTGCGTATACTTGGCGGGCAGGAATATCAAAAATCCGGTACAGATAAAACTTATACTAAAGTGGAGGACATTTCCGGGCATTTATATACCAATTATAATACTTTTGAAAATTTTGATACACTGAATAATAATTTCAATGAAGAAAATAATGAGAAATTTTTCAGCCTGTTTACCCGTCTGAATTATTCTTTTGACAATAAATATCTTGTACAATTAGTCTATCGGAGTGACTGGTCGTCTAAGTTTGGACCGAAGCGTCGTCGGGGCGATTTCCCTTCTGTCGGAGTAGGTTATATTCTTAGTGAAGAAGCTTTTTTGAAAGAACACCCTGTTATAAATTTTTTGAAATTAAAAGCTGGCTGGGGTTTGACGGGCAATGCTGATATTGCCTGGGATGAGCAATTTGCAGAACGCCTTCCGCCTGAGCAATTGAACCTGAATGATTATTATAATGGCGAACCTATACGCTATGTGACTAAGCTGGAGAATCCTTATCTGAAATGGGAAAAAACGAGCAGTATAGATGTCGGACTGGAGGTAGGTTTATGGAATGACCGACTGACGGCAGGACTGACCTATTACTATGCCCGCACTGCTGATGCTATTATTAAAAATTCGCTTCAGGCTTCCTTTGGTATTGATAATCTGGAATTCTGGGAGAACGCTGCTGTTATTGAAAATAAAGGGGTTGAATTTGAACTAACTTCCCGTAATCTGACGGGTAAACTGAAATGGACGACGGATTTGAATATTGCCCAAAATAATAATAAAGTACTGGATGTATCGAGTGCGGCACCTGATGCGCTGGATGGTGGTTTTGGAGATACGCGTGTATTAGCAGGTTATCCTGTTGGCTCCAATTATATTGTCCCCTTCTCACATATTGACCCTGAAACTGGTCGTCCTGTATATCTGGATGCTGATGGTAATGAGACTTTTGTATATGATGTAGCGACTAATCGTCAGGTTGTTGGTAATATTCTACCAAAAGTGATCGGTGGTATTACCAATACTTTTAAATATAATGATTTCGACTTCAGTTTTCTGTGGACTTTCTCTATTGGTAATGATATTTATGACGATGCAGCTAAACGCCAGATGGGTGTGGTGACGGATTGGAATATGCGGACAGATATATTTGATCGCTGGCGTAGTCCGGGTGATGCAGATGCGGCTTTTCCTCAACTGACCATGACTATGCTCAATTGGGGAGGTAATGATAATTTTTGGCAAAATAATTCTTCTATCTGGCTTTATAATGGTTCTTATGCCCGACTGAAAAATCTGACGCTGGGTTATAATTATGATATTACCAAAGAAAAATCTCCTATTGACAAAGTTCGTATTTATTTGAATGCCACAAACCTTTTGACAATTACCCAGTATCCTGGATGGGACCCTGAGGTGGCGCGTGACCGGGAAAGTGCACAACAGCGTAATGCTGGTGGTTTTGGGGTGTCTTATCTTACGCCTCCTCAGGAACGGACTTTTAACCTGGGTGTCAATGTGACTTTTAATTAACGAAGTTGTTTAAAAATTCAGTAAATTCCCAATACCAGAATCAAATAAAGACTTGCCAAAACTTCTGTAAATGGATACGTTTACATAAGGAGCTCCAGGATAACGGTATATCTTGGTAATCTTTCTATCCAATAATTTTATTCCCGCATACCAGCTTTCTCTACGGGCATGAGACCAGCCTGCTTCTACGAATAGTTTAACCTCTTTGCTGAGTTTACGCTCCAAAATGCCCGTAGTTTTAAGGTAACTATGATTCAAATGCTGACGTGTATTATAAGGCTCAGAAACACCCCAGGCGCCTGCAAATCCTGTATATTGAGCCAATAAGGCATACCTGGTCTTTCTATTAGCTTTAAAACTGAGTTTCAACTGCACTGGCAAAGTTACATTCAGTCTGGCTTTATTGGCAAGACGCAAATCAACCCCCACAAAAGGAACCGGAATGATTTTACCATTGGCATACCCCAAATACAAGCCATAATAATTAAACTTAAAAGGGCTTTGTATTTTTCCCATACCAACTAAAGCATTGATGTTAGGATGAAAAGAAGGAAAAGATTCTTTAGTTTCCACAAATCCAATATCACCAGAATAAAATAGTATGCGCATTTTTTTTCGGTAATGAATCCCTGTTACTCCCGCACTGAACTTATACATATTGTAGGTCGTCGTATCATAATTTGGATAAAAGTCTCGAACTCTTCTATTGCCATCCATCACTGTATATCCGGCATTCAGGTTCATAAATATCTGATAAGCATCCGGCTCAACGACTTTCATTGCCAACTTGGGAATCGTTTTCCAGTCTTTGATATTTTTAAGTTCTTTCAGATTTTCGAGTTTCATCAGTTCCTTGGGCTTAAATTTTACACCTAGTTTACTCTTTATGGGAATTACCAAGCCCGCACGACCATTATACAACCTAAGTTTTCCTGTATAACTATCTGTCGTTTGTGGCATCGCTTCTGCACTAACTTTCAGACCAGGTTTAAAAAACTGACGCATGATAATGCCGCCTTGGGCGTAGGTGAATATGGGTGCGATAAAGATTATGGCAATGAGTAGATATTTTGTCATGTTATATAGTTTTGAATCTATCAGTACATTGTAAACTAAATTTCTTTAGGTTTTTAAGCGTTTATTTTGAAATTAATTCAGCCCTAGCACTTACTTACCTCAAATTCCATACCGTCGCAATTATAGCTTAGAAAAATAAAACCCAGACAGATACCAAACATTTATATAGATATTTCCATATCTTTCTATAATAATCCGTGTAAAATCTACGATAGATAATTATCTTTGCTAAAAGATACCCACTATTGATCGTATGAAAAGTCGTTTTGACATAGAGTTATTGGAAGACGCTACGGAAACCCTCAGAGCAATTGCTCATCCTGTCCGCATTTCTATTGTTGACCTACTCAGCAAAGAAAAACAACTCTCTGTTACGCAAATTCATGAAGCACTTGGTATCGAACAAGCTATAGCCTCTCATCATCTTCGCATTTTAAAAAATAAAAAAGTAGTACGTGTCAGCCGAGAAGGTAAAAACTCTTTCTATTCCCTTACTCACAAGGACTATTACACCATTGTTCATCTTCTATTGAGTAAAGCCACCTGACCTCTCACCCAATTTTAGCTCAACTAAAACTCATTTTTCGCAATTTAATTTTAAAAAATTTTTAAAAATACTTTTAAGTATATAAATATCTATATACATTTGATTGTATTAAATTATTTATGAAAACTAAAACTAGCGAACTTATGAAATCAAAAACTATTATTCAATCAATGGTTTTAGTGATGCTCTTCTGCTGCTCTAGCCTTGTCTTGCAGGCTCAGGAGAAAGAGGAAGCAGAGGTAGACCACTCTTACAAGCCCCTAACACTTAAGCTAAGTGAGGACGGTAAGAAATACGTCCGATTTATTATGTGGCATCAGCTCTGGGCGACTACCAGCAATCTGGATGCAGAAGATGCAAAGCTTCAGGTTACACCAAGTATCAGGCGTTCCCGTTTTCTGGCTTTTGCACAGGTTTCACCAAATTTTCTGATTCTTACACATTTTGGATTAAATGGACTTTCACCAGGTAATCTTACCTCTCTTGGAAGTAATGGAGATTCACCACAGCTGTTTCTTCATGATGCCTGGGGAGAAGTTAAGCTACATGACGCCGTATATGTAGGAGCTGGTTTACATTACTGGAAAGGTCTGACTCGCCTATCAAATCAAAGTACCTTAAACTTTATGACACTCGACCAGTCACGTCCTTTCGTAGCATGGCATTCCTTAGGAATTACTGACCAGTTTGCTCGTCATTTGGGGATTTATGCAAAGGGTCAAATTGAGCAATTTGATTATCGTATAGCCATTAACTCTCCGCTTCGTAATACTATTGGCGGTGGTATTGATTTCGGAACAAAAGGCAGTGGATTAACCTACACCGGCGTTTCTAACCTCACAACATCTGGCGACCCAGTCGGAAATACGATAATTGAAGGTTACTTACGTTATAACATTTTTGATAAAGAATCTACTAAACTGCCTTATGCTGTAGGTACTTATCTGGGCAAGAAAAAAGTACTGGCAATTGGTGCCGGGTTTTATGCGCACCCCAATGGCATGTACAGTGATAGTACCCAAGCACATAGCGGTGTCACTCATTTCGCATTAGATGCTTTTTTAGATATGCCTTTAGGCAAAAATGGCGATGCTATAAACGCTTATGCCGCTTTTATGAATTTCAACTATGGTGATGACTATGTAAGTCGTTGGGCAGGAACCGGAACTGCCATATATGGACAGGTAGGTTACTACTTAAAATCTGCTAAAATAATGCCTTATGTTGCCTTCAACAATGGTAGTTATCAAGGTTATGAGAAGCCTGTTACTGCACTGGATGTTGGAGTTAATTACTATATCAATGGGCATCATGCAAAAGTGACGCTGGAATATCATAGAATAGCTGGTGATATAAGAGAGGGTGCCATACCAACACAAGATGATGCACTATCCCAAATCCGCCTGCAAATGCATATTTTCCTATAGATCAGTTAGCATAATTTTAATTGAAAAACATACTAAACTTAGAACATTATGTCTGATAATAAAATGAAAGAATACTGGAGCAAAAATCTGCGCTACCTGTCTATACTGCTGGGTGTCTGGTTTATTGTTTCTTATGGCTGTGGTATCCTGTTTGCCGATGCTCTTAATAACATACAAATCGGTGGTTTCAAACTAGGTTTTTGGTTTGCACAACAAGGTGCTATTTATGTATTCGTTGTACTCATTTTTGTCTATGTAGCATGGATGAACAAACTCGATAAAGAGTATGGAGTAGACGAAGATTAAGTTATTATTTAAAATAAAGAATCATGATTATATTCGGAGATATAATATTAGCTATTAGTGTGAGAACCTGGACATTTATTATCGTAGGTTTGACTTTCGCACTCTATCTTGGGGTTGCTATTTGGGCAAGGGCTGGCTCCACCAAAGATTTTTATGTAGCGGGTGGTGGTGTACCCCCGGTACTCAATGGTATGGCAACAGCGGCCGACTGGATGTCTGCTGCCTCATTTATTTCTATGGCAGGGCTTATCTCGTTCATGGGTTATCAGGGGGCACAGTACCTGATGGGCTGGACCGGAGGATATGTCCTGCTGGCCTTATTATTAGCCCCTTATTTACGTAAATTTGGTAAGTTCACCGTACCTGATTTTATCGGTGAGCGTTATTATTCTCAAACTGCTCGTTTAGTAGCTGTTATTTGTGCCATTTTCGTATCATTTACCTATATCGTCGGGCAAATGAAAGGAGTGGGTATTGCTTTTTCCCGCTTCCTTGAAGTAGATTTTGCGCTTGGCGTAATGATCGGAACTGGTATTGTTTTCTTTTATGCGGTGTTAGGTGGTATGAAAGGTATAACCTATACTCAGGTGGCTCAATACTGCGTATTGATCTTTGCCTATCTCGTACCGGCTATTTTTATTTCTATTCAAATGGTAGGAAACCCAATTCCTCAATTGGGTTTTGGTGGCAATTTGGCCGATGGAACACCTCTTTTAGCAAAATTGGATGCGCTGCATACTGATCTTGGATTTAAAGAATACACGACTTCGCATGACGGGAAGGTCAATCTGTTTTTCGTTACAGCGGCTTTGATGCTGGGTACAGCAGGTCTGCCACACGTAATTGTTCGCTTCTTCACTGTCCCTAAAGTACGTGATGCCCGTAAATCTGCTGGTTGGGCACTGGTATTTATTGCATTACTCTATACTACGGCTCCTGCTGTAGCAGCTTTTGCACGTACCAACATGATCAATACAGTAAGTAATAAACCATATGCTTCTATGCCATCATGGTTTTCCAACTGGGAGAACACCAAATTACTTGCATGGACGGATAAAGATAATGATGGAAATATCAAATATGTAGCAGGAGATGCTTTCATTGGCAAAAAACCAAAGTTTGATGAAGATGGAAAACGAGGTAGCTTAGGTCAACTATTGGTCAGTAATCCCGACCCTAATACTAAGAACGAATTGTATGTAGACAGAGATATTATGGTATTGGCTAATCCTGAAATCGCTGGTCTTCCTGCCTGGGTAATTGCCCTTGTGGTAGCTGGAGGTTTGGCTGCAGCACTTTCTACGGCAGCAGGTTTATTACTCGTGATTTCTACATCAATTTCTCACGATTTGTTCAAAAACTTCTTAATGCCTAATATTACAGAAAAGCAGGAATTAACTTATGCTCGTATTACTATTGGTGCAGCAGTAATGGTCGCCGCATATTTCGGTATCAATCCGCCTGGATTCGTGGCACAAGTAGTTGCCTGGGCATTTGGTCTGGCAGCCGCCTCGTTTTTCCCCGCTATTTTACTGGGTATTTTTTACAAACGTATGAATATGCAGGGAGCAGTGTCAGGTATGATTGTTGGTCTGGTGTTTACGGGAGCCTATATTATTTACTTTAAATATTTAGGTGGAACCAAGGAACAGTGGTTATTCGGCATTTCTCCTGAAGGTATCGGTACATTGGGTATGATGCTCAACTTTGTAGTTGCTCTGCTTGTATCTAATTTTACACCACCACCTCCCCAAAACATACAAGATCTCGTTGAGAATATTCGTATTCCTCGTGGTGCTACTACCCCTACGAACGCACATTAGTATTTAGAAAAATACGTAGTTAAAATTGGTTAGATACCCTCGTGTCTGTTTTTCGGCAATGACACGAGGGTTTTTATATTGAATTTGTTTTAAATGTTGAATAAATGTACTTTTGTTGAGTAACAAATTATTGCAAAAATGCGATTGAATAAGATACATATTAAAAATTTCAGGTGTTTTGATAATCTTGAAATTGAGTTAGGTGAAGAAGTCACTATTTTCATAGGGAAAAATGGTTCTGGGAAAACCAACCTGATTAAAGCGATGCAAAAAGGACTTAGCCTAATTTTTGCAAAACATAAGGATTTCCGAAAATCTTTGAGTGATATTAATGAATGTGAAGTAGAGCAGTTTAAATTATGGGATACACGTTTTAATGATATAGAGAGAGCTTTTGTTTTTCCAACGGAAATAGAATATACTGCCCATTTCGATAATGAAAATATTAACTGGACTTTTCTAAAAAAACAAGACCCCGACGAAATACATAAAGAGTTATTTGATGCTGCACTCTATAAAATACTCAAAAAATACAATGAAAAAGACGACTTTCATCTTCCTGTAATTTGTTTTTTTTCTGATGCTTTTCCTCGTTCTTTAGATAAAGTAGACGAAAAAGCCGCGGATATGATAGAGAAGGATAAACTGCCCAGAGAATTTGGGTATTACAGTTGGAATAAAGATACCAACTGTCCTGAATTATGGCAACGCAGGTATGTGAAAATGCATAATGCCTATCAAGACTTTAGGAACGAAATGGAAGTGACCAGGCAGAAACATGAAATATTAGAAAAAGAGATAAGTCAGACTGAAGAGTATCTTCAAAAGATTAGAAAAGAGAAAAAAAACATTAACCAAAATGAAATAGAATCCAGAAAACAGACCTTAAGATATCATAAGGAGCAGTATAAAAAATCAATGGAAAAGCTGGAAAGTTATGCAGAAAAAGCCCATTTAATAGACGATTATGCTATAAGTTTCATTAAGGACAGAATTAAAAAATTTACTGAAATAACGGATAAATATAGGCTTACAAATGAAGAATTTGAAATAGAGACTATACTAGTGAGTCGCCCCGATAGTAAAAGCAATGACAGAATTACATTTCTTTTTCGTAACGCTAAGTCTACGTTCTATGATATTCTGCCACAAGGCTACAAACGCCTTTTGTCCATTGTTCTGGATATTTCATTCAGAAGCCTGATTTTAAATGGTATAAAAGAACCAAAAGGCATTGTATTTATTGACGAGATAGAACTTCATTTACATCCAACTTTACAACAAGATGTTATAGATAGATTCAAAAGAACATTCCCTGACATTCAATTCATTTTTAGTACACACTCTCCTTTGGTGATTAGCAACTTGAAGGCCGACGGTACAAATAATAAAATTATAAAACTGGAACATCGGGGTACAGAATTTACCTACAAAACGATTGATAACATCTATGGCACAAGTTATACAACAAGTCTTACAGAGGTCATGGAATCAGGCTATCGTGCATCTACGATTGATAAATTGATTAACGCTTATCTGGTACTAAAAGGAAAAGGAAAAGATGATTTAGCTGCTGCTGTTTACGATAGATTAAAAGAATATCTGGACGGCAACGTTCCCCATCTATTAAAAACAGAAATCGAAGCGCAACTCAAAGCCTATCAATAACCCATGGAATATATTGACAAATCAACTAATCGGCAACCTGCAAATAAAATCATTGATAAACTTTTAAGTGATGCGTGGAGTAATAGTGAGGTCAAATATCTGGGAGCTGACTATAATAACGGACTACGCGAACGCGAATATCGAGAGCCATTTGTCGATATTATAATATCAGAACAGTCTGATTTATGTTGTTATTGTATGAAAATTATTACTCAAAATAACATAACCTTAGAACATATCATTCCCGATAATATTCACCGTTCCGATGCTAACCTAAGCCTTTATTTTAAAGTTCCTGAATTGGCAAATCACGTCATCCATAAAAAAGATTTTATCAAAACAGTTAAACAAATTCCACCAAAAAAGTATCCTCACGACATTGCTTACGTTAATTTAATCGGCTCGTGTGATAGTAATACGAGTTGCAATCATTATCGGGGTGAGAAGTTTATAAATCCCTTATTTTACGATAACCAGATAACACAAAAAATTCAATACAACAAGAAAGGAAGAATAGATACTGATGAATATGAAGATGATTGTGAAAAATTAGGAATATCTACCAATCAAAATCTCATTCAGATAAGGCGTGTATGGAAATTATTATCAGAGCGTATTCAGGATTTAGAAAGTCTCGCAGACAAAGAAAAATACGATAAGATAGATGAAGAAATCTATGAGCTAATAGACGAACCTGATTACGTCCAAATCGTCGAAAATTTTACTGGGAATCCGTCTTACAAAGGTGAGTTATTAGCGTATAAATGGTTTTACCATTACTACAAACAGCCAGCAGATGAAAGCGAGTAAATCATCCCGACTGACAGGCTTATTTATCTTGTTTTTTGCCTTGCTCAACTTTCCTATCGTAGGTTTTTTTAATAAAAAAATACTCATATCCGGCATTCCTTTCTTGTATTTTTATCTTTTCTTTGTCTGGCTTATTTTTATTATATTAATGTTTTTGATCGTTAGAAAACGTAGATAATAACATGTTCAAAGAAAAGCATGAGTGCCGCCACTATCATATTCATTTCCATCATTTACCTCCTTTTGCTTTTCAGCATTGCGTGGTTTATTGATGCTCAATCAGCAAAAGGCAGAAACCTGACGGCCAACCCCTACATCTATGCCTTGTCCTTAGCCGTTTTTTGTACAGCATGGACCTTCTATGGAAGCGTAGGGCGTGCAGCTACAGGAGGAGTTAGTTTTATGACAGTTTATTTAGGCCCCACCTTAACAGCCCCACTTTGGGTATTAATCCTGAGAAAAATTATTGTTATTAGTAAATTCCAAAAAATCACTTCTGTTGCCGACTTTATATCTTCCAGATATGGCAAAAGTTCTACTTTAGGAATGCTGGCCACACTGATCGCTCTTTTTGGCGTTATCCCTTATATTTCTATACAACTAAAAGCTGTCACCTTTAGTTTTGACATTTTACTGGATAAAAATAATGAGTCTTTTGTACATACATTTGATGGAAGTTCGCTGCTTAAAGATATGGCATTCTATGTCGCCCTGGTATTAGCATTTTTCACTATCTTCTTTGGTACAAGACATCTTGATCCTAATGAAAAACATGAAGGGCTTATCGCTGCTATTGCCTTCGAATCTATTGTAAAATTAATTGCTTTTCTTGCTGTAGGAATATTTGTCACATATGGTTTATATGATGGATTTGGAGACCTGTTTGGGCAAGCAATGCAAAATGATAAGATTGCTTGTCTATTGACTATTGATCCGGCCAACCTTAATGGTGGTTCCTGGATGGCTTTACTAATCTTATCCATGCTGGCCATTTTTCTATTGCCCCGACAATTCCACGTTGCAGTAGTAGAAAATAATCGCCCTGAAGATGTTTATAAGGCATTATGGTTATTTCCGCTCTACCTTTTTATTATCAATATTTTTGTACTACCTATTGCATTTGGAGGTCTGATGCAATTTTCCGGTCAGACTGTCGAGGCTGATACATTTGTACTTAATCTGCCTTTATTATACGAAAAAAATCTGCTGGCTTTACTGGTCTTTATTGGAGGGTTATCGGCAGCTACGAGTATGGTGATCGTATCAACGATTGCACTCAGTATCATGATGAGTAATAACCTTATTGTTCCTTTACTGCTGCGCACACAGATCATTGGAAAAAAAGATAATGAAGATATTTCTACTCAGCTTTTGAGTACAAGAAGGCTTTGTATTGTATTAGTTTTATTATTATCATATGCCTATTTTAGTGCTATTGGAACAGGTTATACTTTGGTATCTATTGGTATGATCTCTTTCACTGCCGTTGCTCAGTTTGCCCCGGCTTTATTAGGTGGTATATACTGGAAAGGTGGCACAAAAGCTGGTGCATTTGCGGGTTTGATCACTGGTTTTATGGTATGGGCATTTTTACTGCCGTTTCCTACCATGGGTAATATCTCCTGGGTAGCCGAAATACTGGAAAATGGTTTTCTAAATATCAATGCATTGAGGCCCACCGCTTTTTTGGGTGCCGACAATTCCGACCCTATCCCACTTGCTCTTTTTTGGAGTTTGTTCTTTAATCTGACTTGCTATATAGGCGTGTCTCTTTTTACCACTCCTTCTGCTATCGAACACACACAGGCGGCCTTATTTGTAGACATTTATAAATACACCGACACAGGTGGAGATTTTGACTTATCTAAAAGGGAGGCTCCCCTACATGAGATCAAGATCATTCTGAATCGTTTTCTGGGGGGAGAAAGAGCCACTCAATTATTAAATGAATACGCCCTTTCTTCAAACGTCAATTTGGACAAAACGACCATTGCCAGCCCGGAACTGATCTCTTTTGCAGAGAAAAATTTAGCGGGTGCTATTGGTGCAGCCTCAGCTAGAGTAATTATCACTTCCGTTGCAAAAGAGCAACCTGTCAGTCTGGAAGAATTGATGCGGGTGCTCACACAAACCCAAGAGATTATGGAATATAGCCGGGAATTGGAGCAAAAATCAAAAGAACTGGAAGATACTACGCATCAGCTTAAAATAGCTAACGAAGCACTAAAAGAACTAGATAGCTTAAAAAATAATTTTATCACCAACGTTACCCACGAACTAAGAACTCCAATCACTTCCATCAAATCATTTTCAGGTATTTTATCTCAAAAAAAAGAATTGCCTCCAAAACAGAAGGAAGAATTTCTAAATATTATTCTCAGTGAAAGTAATCGAATAACCCGATTGATCAATCAGGTATTAGATATAGAGAAATTACAGACCAATCAGATCAAATGGGAATTTGAAGAACTTGATATGCGGGATGTACTTGTCGATTCTATCAGCAGTGTGCAAGCCATTTGTAAAGAAAAGAATATACTTTTAAAGTATAAAGCACCACTCAATGCCTGCCCAATTATTGGAGACAGAGATCGACTTATGCAAGCTGTACTTAATTTGCTCTCCAATGCAGCTAAATTCTGCCCTGTTGAGAACGGGATGATTGAAGTAAAATTGATACACCAAAAAGAAAAAATCCTACTGTCTGTCTGGGATAATGGCAGAGGGATTTCTTCTGAATTTTTACCACATGTTTTTGATCGATTTACGCAGGATACTTCACTTGCCAAACCACAAGGTAATGGACTCGGCTTATACATTACTAAAGAGATTATCGAACGCCACAAAGGAAATATTTCAGTAAAAAGTCAAGTAGGTAAATGGACTGAGTTTTTGGTAGTTTTGTAACACAGATAATATTACCTGTCAACCATTATGAAAATAAAATTCCTAGAGGAAGACATCATGTAAACGAATATCAGTGTTTTGTACGTATTATTGTCATTACAATAATTATTCAGTACTTTAGTTACAAAAAATCAATAATAAATTTTGAGAGAAAGTATAACCGCAATACAACATGTTTTTCCAACTAATGGTAGCCATCCTGTGTTAGTATACTGTGATGATTTATATAATTACGTTGTTAAATATAAAAGAAGTAATGTTGCGACGAACTTGTTCAACGAATATATTGGCTCTTCTTTCTTGAAGTTGTGGGAGCTTGCAACACCAGATTTTGATTTTATTAATGTGAAGAAAGAACATGTCCCAATTGGATTACATGAAAATATAAGTCCTAGTTATTTTACCTCTACATGTTTTGGTACTAAATTTTCACGAGACTACTCGGATATAACAAAATTTACGGGCGAAAGCCCTAATTCGTGGAAAAAACAATTTATTTACAAAGAGGAGGTTTTGTTAATTGCTCTCTTCGATATTTGGATAGGAAATGAAGATAGAAATATGAATAATCCTAATTTAATGTATGATTTATCAACTGCCAATAGGTTTGTACCAATTGACCATCAGCATATTTTCAATTCTTCAAACTTAGAGGGCAATCTATCGTTACTAACAGACAATGACAGCATTTTAAACCACACGATTATAAAACAGTTCTTCAAAAAGAATGAACTTAAAGATCAAAAATTAATTGCTAACATAGAACGTAAATACTATCTTTACATTAAGAAATGTCATAAAAAATTGCATAACATCATTGATATTTTACCTGTAGATTGGAACATAGAAACGAATAAATACGTTCAACTAATTGAGGAAAAAATCTTTGATGAGAAATGGATTAAGTGTGCGTGGACTAATTTTTTAACGCTTTTATGATTACAATCAAGAAGCAATCATGAATAATTACTATACCATTATATCAGCAAATATTCGTCCTGCGATTAAAGAGAAAATTTCTTTAGGGCTGCTTGTAGTATCCCACGAAAAGATATTCCTATCTATATCCAAGACAAAATTATCGATAGTAAAAGATTTACTACCTGGACATTTATATAATGGAGTAAAGAATGAAATACTGAGCATACAGGAAACATATAATAAATTCGTGAATGGTAGGAAAGTTTCACTATTTCAGAATGATTTGCCTGAATCTCTTACCGAATCTTATATACGTTATTTGAGTAGCTACAAAAATAACGTGGTTAGTTTTTCTGATCCTCAAAAAATATCAATAAAAGTAGAGAATTCTATTTTCAATAAACTATACATGCAATTCATTGACGATGAGGTGTTTACTGTTGAAATTAATGATAATACTAAATCAATTGAAAAGTTCAGGAGAGAATTTATTCCTAAATTATCCAGTTATTACAACCTCAATCATGTAGTAGATGATAGAATCTTAAAAGGTGCAATAATTCCACTTAAATTTGACCTTGTAGGAAAAAATGACATAATGGTTTTTACAAAATCAATTGATTTAGAGCGACGTAAATATAATGTTGAACATGACATAAATGCTTTCTACCCAATAAAAGACTTAAGTAAGAACTCAAAGAAATTTATTGTTTCGGCAGAACCGAATAAGAAATATTCTAATCAGCATCAAATTTGGAAAAATCTAAGAAATGCTAATTGGCTGGAATATATAGATGTATCTGAAGCAGAAAAACTAGAAATCTATGCAAAAGAGCATGATGTAGAGCCATTAGTAAAAGAAAAAACAGCTTAATCTCACCCAAAAGCCACTCCAATCCCTTTCTCCTTCATTAAAGCCGAAATTTCATCCAATACAATCGGATTTTCAATAGTAGAAGGCATAGCAAACTCTTTTCCATCAGCAATGTACCGCATCGCTTTCCTTAGAATTTTACCAGAACGCGTTTTGGGCAGACGTTCAGCAATGACCGCCCGTTTAAAGCTGGCTACTGGCCCTACTGTGTTTCTGACCATTTGTATCAGCTTCTGCTCAAGCCGGTCTTCTCCCAGATCAACTCCTGATTTGATGACAACAAAACCCACAGGAATTTGCCCTTTTAAATCATCCTGAATACCGATTACAGCACACTCTGCGACTGCCTTATGGGATGCCAGAACTTCCTCCATTTCGGCAGTAGAAAGCCGGTGACCTGCTACATTGATAACATCGTCGATACGCCCTGTGATAAATATATATCCATCTTCGCCTTTATATCCACCATCACCTGCCAGATAATATCCGGGATAAGCGCTCAAATAAGCATCTTTAAAACGCTGATCATTTTCCCAGAGTGTCGGCAGACACCCCGGTGCAAGTGGCAATTTTATAGCTACCGCCCCTTCCTCATTTCGAGCACATTCATCACCTGCTTCATTCAAGATACGAATATCAAAACCACAGACAGGCTTGCAGGCTGAACCAGGTTTTACCTTTAGGAATTCCACGCCCATCATATTGGAAAGCATCGGCCAGCCAGATTCAGTTTGCCACCAATGATCTATTATAGGTACATTCAGCAACTGTTCCAGCCATTCCAAAGTAGCCACATCACAACGCTCTCCTGCCAGAAATATATATTCTAACACGACCATTATCTACATGATAATCCAATGCCAGATAAGAGGTATTCAATTTGCCGCTGGCATACCAACGATAAAATCCTTCTTTATTTTTGGTTAATATATCTTCAGGAAAGTCAAACCAACGAACAGCCCAGGCTTGTCTACGCCAAAAATATTCCTTTTCAATAAGACTTTGTTGATAAAAATCTTCATAAGCTGCCATAGTTCGTTATTTTTTAATACATTGAGATATATAAATATCTAAATTAAACAAAAACAAACTTTATGCGAAATAAAATTTTTCTTTTTTTCAAGTTTTCGTAATTTTATGATTGCTTAGCACTTTTGACACCAACAAAGTTTTCATGACGAGTTCCAGCGTAAATAAAAAAGTACTCATCGTAGATGATGAGCCGAATATTGTGAAAGCTGTAGATTTTCTGCTAACTCAAAAAGGTTTTAGGACAAAAAAAGCATTCAACGGTAAAGAAGCTTTGAGTTATCTATCAACATTTAAACCTGATTTGATAATACTCGATGTGATGATGCCTGACATGGATGGCTTTGAGGTAGCAAAACACATTCGTTCGGATATTGACAATTCACATATTCTTATTATCTTTCTCACTGCAAAAGGTACACAAGGAGATAAAATACAAGGCTATGCGGATGGAGGAGATATGTATATTATCAAGCCCTTCGATAATGAAGACCTTATACAGGCGGTTCAGGAAAGCCTTATATATGGTTGAAAAACATGAGCTACTTAATAAAACGGTAGCTCAAAATTTTGATAAAACAAATATAGAAATATAGATACATACATGTAAGGGCGTATTCCATACGTCCCAACTAAATAAACAACTATGACAACAAGAATCAAAACCTTCGCAGAGTATCAGGAAGTCTACAAACGTAGTGTAGAAAATCCAGAAACATTCTGGGCAGCAGAAGCCGAGACCTTTCAATGGCAAAAGAAATGGGATAAAATATTGGACTGGGATTTCCGTAAACCGGATGTCAAATGGTTTGTCGGTGGCAAATTGAATATTACTGAGAATTGCCTGGACAGACATTTGTCCACTCGTGGCGATCAGGTGGCTTTATTGTGGGAACCCAACAATCCTGATGATGCTGTGAAGTCTTACACATACAAAGAGCTTCATGCTGAGGTTTGCCGCTTTGCCAATACACTTAAATCCAATGGGATTAGCAAGGGAGACAGGGTTTGTTTTTACATGCCAATGGTACCCGAGCTGGCCATCGCTGTCTTAGCCTGTGCACGTGTAGGTGCCATTCATTCCGTCGTTTTTGCTGGCTTTTCAGCCAATGCATTAGCAGATCGTATCAAAGATGCTACCTGTAAGATGGTGATTTGTTCGGATTATAATAATCGTGGCGCAAAGGTCATTCCTGTCAAACAAGTGGTAGATGATGCATTGGCGATGGGTTGCGACAGTATAGAAACAGTCATAGTTCATAAAAATACCGGCGGCGAAGTGACAATGGGCGCAAAAGACAAATGGTGGCACGAAGAAATAGCCGGGAAATCAACGGACTGTCCGGCAGAAGTGATGGATGCTGAAGACATGTTGTTTATTCTCTACACTTCTGGTTCTACAGGCAAACCTAAGGGCGTTGTACATACCTGCGGGGGCTATATGGTGTATGCCGAGTTTAGCTTTCGCAATGTTTTCCAATATGATGATGGCGATATTTACTGGTGTACTGCTGATATTGGCTGGATTACCGGACATTCTTATATCATTTATGGTCCTCTCTTAGCTGGCGCCACAACGATCATGTTCGAGGGCGTCCCGACTTACCCGGATGCAGGGCGTTTTTGGCAAATGGTTGAAAAACATAAGATCAATCAGTTTTATACGGCTCCTACAGCTATTCGTGCCCTGATGGCAAAAGGCGATGAACATGCAATGAAATATGATCTGTCATCACTAAAAACACTAGGTACAGTCGGCGAACCCATCAATGATGAAGCCTGGAAATGGTATAATGAAATTATTGGTAAAGAGCGTTGCCCCATTGTGGATACTTGGTGGCAGACCGAAACAGGTGGCATTATGATCACGCCTCTACCAGGTATTACGGAACCGCTTAAGCCTTGTTTTGCTATGCAGCCGATGCCCGGTGTGCAGCCTTGTCTAGTCGATAAAGACGGTAATGAAATTCATGAAAATGATGTAGAAGGCTTACTCTGTATCAAATTCCCCTGGCCATCTATGATACGTACAACTTACGGCGATCATGAACGTTGTCGTCAGGTTTATTTTTCTTCTTTTGATAATAAATATTTCACCGGCGATGGTTGTCGCAGAGATGCTGATGGTCATTACCGCATCATAGGACGTGTAGATGATGTTATCAATGTATCCGGTCATAGATTAGGCACAGCAGAAGTAGAAAATGCCATTAATCAACATCCTGGTGTCGTGGAGTCGGCTGTGGTCGGTTATCCGCATGATATAAAAGGGCAAGGTATTTATGCTTACGTTATCACCCAAAATCCACCAGCAGATGATGATGCTTTCCGCAAAGAGCTTAGAGATGTGGTGACTAAGGAAATTGGACCTATCGCTAAGCCAGATATGATACAGATCGTACCGGGTTTACCTAAGACACGCTCGGGCAAGATCATGCGCCGTATTCTTCGCAAAATTGCTTCCAGTGATACGTCCAATCTTGGGGATACTTCTACTTTGTTGAATCCTGAGATTGTGGAGGCGGTGATGAAGGGGGCACTCGTCTAACAGTTTTCCAGGCATCCTGCCTGACCACAACATACAATAAAAAAATCATTATTCATAGTTCATCATTCTTCCAATACTCCGTATTGACATTAAGAATGCTCCATATTCGTTTAAGGCCTAATGTCATTTGACGATCAATAAATATTACCTAATGAAAAATTAAAGCGAATATCCTGATTGTCAATATACTGGATGTATGAGCTTTATGTCGATTTACATTTGACTGATAAAAGCAAAAACCAATACGGAGTATTGTCAAAAGGTACTAAAACAAAAACATCCCGAATTTTTGAATGCTCAAAAATTCGGGATGTTATGTTTTATGTTTAGTAAACCTAAAAAAATTTACTCTCCGTTAGACTTTTCAGATTTTGCTTTCTTTTTTCGTGGAAGAATGATTTCCAGTTTTTCTCCACCTTTTGCCAAATCTGCTTTAACCGTATCACCTTCTTTGATATCTTCATTCAAAATCACTTCTGCAAGTGGATCTTCCAGATATTTTTGGATAGCCCTGTGCAATGGTCTGGCACCATATTGTGGATCATACCCCTTATCTGATAAGAAGGCTTTTGCTTTTTCTGTCAATTTCAAAGTATAGCCCATTTCTGCAACACGCTTATACAGATCTCCCAGTGCAATGTCAATAATCTTAAAGATATGCTCCTGCTCCAGGCTATTGAAGATAACTACATCATCAATTCTGTTCAGAAATTCAGGTGAGAAAGTACGTTTCAGTGCATTTTGAATAACACCTTTAGCATTTTCGTTTGCTGCATCTTTACGTGCTTTAGTTTGAAAACCAACTCCCTGACCAAAATCTTTCAGTTCACGTACTCCAATATTTGAAGTCATGATAATCAAAGTATTCTTAAAATCTACTCGTCTGCCAAGTCCGTCTGTCAATTGACCATCATCTAAAACCTGTAATAGAATATTGAATACATCAGGATGCGCTTTTTCAATTTCATCCAACAGGATAACAGAATAAGGCTTACGACGTACGCGTTCGGTCAATTGCCCACCTTCTTCATATCCTACATATCCTGGAGGTGCACCAATGAGTCGACTTACAGAGAATTTCTCCATATATTCACTCATATCAATGCGAACTAAGGCATCTTCAGTGTCAAACAAATATCTGGCCAGTACTTTTGCCAATTCTGTCTTACCAACTCCCGTAGGTCCTAGGAAGATGAAAGAACCAATAGGTTTATTAGGGTCTTTAAGCCCTACACGATTACGCTGAATCGCCTTTGTTACTTTTTCTACAGGTGAATCCTGACCAATAACTGCTTTCTTCAGGTCATCTACCATGTTGAGCAGGCGCTTGCTTTCGCTTTGTGCTACTCGCTTGACAGGAATACCCGTCATCATAGCAACTACTTCTGCAATATCCTCTTCATCTACAGGGTAGCGTTTGACTTTTGCGTCTTCTTCCCATTGTACTTTAGCAAAGTCCAACTGACGCACCAATTTAGATTCATCATCACGCAAATCAGCTGCTTTTTCATATTGCTGATTTTTAACTGCCTGATTTTTTTGCTCTTTTAGGTCTTCTATTTTAGCTTCCAGCTCCAAAATATGTTTTGGAACATGAATATTTTTCAAATGAACTCTGGCACCTACTTCGTCTAGTACATCAATAGCTTTGTCTGGCAAAAAACGATCTGTAATATAGCGATTACTGAGTTTTACACAGGCTTCTATAGAACCCTCTCCATAAGTAACATTATGAAACTCTTCGTATTTGCTTTTAATATTTTCCAGAATATTCACAGCTTCTTCCGGAGATGGCGGATCAACCATTACTTTTTGGAAACGACGATCAAGCGCACCATCTTTTTCAATATGCTGACGGTATTCATCCAGTGTTGAAGCACCGATACATTGTAATTCTCCCCTTGCCAAAGCTGGTTTGAATATATTGGAAGCATCCAGAGAACCTGTTGCTCCCCCTGCCCCTACAATGGTATGGATTTCATCAATAAACAGAATTACATCACGAGATTTTTCCAATTCATTCATGATGGCTTTCATGCGCTCTTCAAACTGTCC
>JAHDFX010000031.1:25012-38247 GCA_020627965.1 Saprospiraceae bacterium
CCAAAGTTGTCAAGTACCGGAGTACGAGATTTGGAGTTTCCTTTACGTTGTGGATTACCACCGCCACCGAAGCTACCTCCTCTTGAGCTGTCATCATCATCTTCGTAATTATCGTCTTGCGGTGCTTCGCCCTGAATCTCATGGCGAACATATTCCATTTCCGTTTTATAATGCTCATAGTCTACATCAAGTCCATTTAGCACTTGAGCTGCTGTACTATCAGGATGTCTCAAAATAGATAAGAGTAAATGTTCAGGACAGACTTCTTCATTCTTGTATAGTCTGGCTTCCAATGTCATCGTTTTCAGCGCTTTTTCTGCATGCCTGTTGAGCTGAAGTTGTCCCATTTCTATCTCCGAACGAGCTATACGGCTACCTCCACGACTTACCCCGTCATTAATTTCTTCTCTTAACTCTCCAAGGTCTACTCCGAGCGAGGTTAGTACTCTTACAGCCAGTTCATGAGGTGCATTAATGATTCCCAGCAACAGGTGTTCTGTGCCGATATAGTCATGTCCCATTCGCAAAGCCTCTTTTTTACTTTGCGAGATGACTTCTTTTACTTGTGGCGAAACCCTCTTCTTCATCATTATTCCTTTTATTAAAAAACCGGTCTTATGATCTAAATATTTCTCTATAAAAGTACTGCGAAATGTTAATTATTCCTAATCAGTTCCGGTCATAACGAATTTAGGAAGTATTTACTGCAAAAAAAAGTTTTACAATTTGTTTAACACCTACTTTATTGTAAACGCAACACTGTTCTCTAAGGTTGCGTATACTTGTTCTTTCTATTAATTTTTCAAGGAAATACAGTGCCAGTTTACTTTTGCGTAGTATAAAAGACCCATTTAGTCAGTTTTTCTTGGTTTTATATGACAATATTACCTGTTTTAACCAATAATGTCAGGTCAACTCCATGTCAATCGAAATATTCTAATACTCAAACTTATATCGGTATTCAGCTCTTGACTTCATCCAGCCATTTTGTAAGCGTTATAAAATCTTCGACACTTAGCGTTTCTGGTCTACGTTGGAAAAAATCATCTTCTTGCAGGCGTTTATGTTTTGTAAATGCCTTTAAGGTTTTTCTCAGCATTTTTCGGCGTTGCCCAAAAGTTACTTTAACTACACTTTTGAATAATGATTCATCGCAATCCAGCTGAATCTTGTCTTTACGACTTAGACGGATAACGGCAGAGTCTACTTTTGGAGACGGAATAAATTCTTCTGGCCCGAGTTCAAAGAGATATTCTGTATCATAATAAGCCTGAACCAGCACACTAATGACTCCATAAATTTTGCTACCTGCATCAGCCGTTACCCTTTTTGCGACTTCTTTTTGGAACATTCCTACCATTTCAGGCACCTGTTCTTTATAATCTAATACCTTAAAAAGTATCTGAGAAGAAATGTTGTAAGGAAAATTACCAATAATGGCAAATTGACCAGTGAAATGTTCCTGCAATTTTACTTTCAGTACATCTTGGGCAATAATACATTCCTGCAGTTTGACAAAATTGTTTCTTAAATGCTGAACCATGTCTCTGTCGGCTTCTACGACTTTAAGCTGATAAGGACGATTAATCAGGAATTGCGTCAACATTCCCTGACCGGGGCCGATTTCTAATACTTCCTCATATTTGTCAAAATGGATCAGACTTTCTGCTATACTTTGAGCTACTGCCTCGCTGCGTAAAAAGTGTTGTCCGTAAGATTTTTTTGCTTTCAAGATTAGCGTTTCTCCAAATGTACGGTTTTTTATTTGACCAACTGTGAACAACTAAACCAAAAATATATTATTCCTTAGAGACTTCTTAGTCTGAATTTAGCTATCTTTGGCGGCTGAAAACCAAACAAGAGTATTTATAAGATATTTGAATTGTCCCCACTTTTTTCAAAAAAAGAAAATTTAAACATCCTGATAAATATACTTCATTAACCATATTATAATAGTAAAATAGTCAGAATGATTCCTTCCATATCGGCCAGTAAGGGCTACTCTGATAAAGATAATTTAGTTGTTTTATCTAAAACAGATGATAAGTTTAAGTGGTTTGAGAAATATCTCGGCACTACCGTCAATATGAAACTTATCAAGAAAGCCATTGAGCAAGAGACTTCACACCTTACTTTTCTTCGTGAAGGACGTATCATTATATTACAATTCATAAAACATTCAGATGATGAGGATATAATGAAAGAGTATGCACGCCGTGAAGGTTTTGAAGTATTAGAAGACCTGCGTCGATATGATGTCAGCCAAATTACTGTTGCAGATGAAACTGATCGCGAACTAGCGATGAGCTATGCAGAAGGTATGGCATTAGGTAATTATCAGTTTCTGAAATATTACAAAGATGTAGAAAAACGCAAGCATCCTCTCAAAAAAATCAAGGTAGCCAAAGCATCGGCAACTGCAGTATCTCGTTTGAAAATCATTTTAGAGGCTACTGCTTATGCTCGTGATTTGATCAATGAGCCGCTTTCATACCTTACAGCAGTTAAGCTAAGTGAAGAAATAAAAAGACTTGGAAAAGAATCGGGTTTTAGTGTAGAGGTTTTTGATAAAAAGAAAATAACCGCCCTGAAAATGGGTGGTTTACTTGCAGTGAACCGAGGCAGTTTTGACCCGCCAACCTTTAGTATTCTGGAATGGAAACCTGCCCGCCCTAAAAACAAACGCCCTATCGTACTGGTAGGTAAAGGTGTAGTATATGATACAGGAGGGCTCAGCTTGAAACCTACAGGACATTCCATGGATTTCATGAAGTCAGATATGGGAGGCTCCGCTGCTGTTATTGGTGCTATGTATGCTGTAGCCAAAGCAAAACTACCTGTTCATGTTATTACGCTCGTTCCTGCTACAGACAACCGCCCAGGAAATAATGCATATGTTCCAGGTGACGTTGTTACTATGCATAGTGGTTCTACTGTTGAGGTATTGAATACTGATGCTGAAGGCCGAATGTTACTAGCTGATGCCCTGCATTTTGCTAAAAAATATGACCCGGAATTAGTGATGGATTTTGCCACGCTTACAGGAGCTGCGGCAAGAGTGGTAGGCGGACATGGAATTGCCTATATGGGTAATGCCGATAAAACACTCAAAGAAAAAGTAGAGGCAAGTGGTAGTGCCGTACACGAGCGTCTTATGGAATTTCCTATGTGGGAAGAATATAGTGACATGCTCAAATCAGATATAGCAGACCTCAAAAACATTGGTGGTTCGATAGCCGGTGCCACTACAGCAGGTTTTTTCTTAAAGCATTTCACCGATTATCCATGGCTACATTTCGATATAGCCGGAGCTGCGTTTTTGCATACTCCTGACACTTACCGTGGTAAGAACGGCACAGGAGTCGGCGTAAGACTATTGTTCGACTTTTTGAGCAAATATTAACAAGTATGAATAAGATAAAAATAGGTATAACCGTAGGTGATGTAAATGGAATCGGACTTGAAGTTATACTAAAAACTTTGGTAGATGAACGCATTCTGGATTTATGTACTCCAGTTATATATGGTTCTTCTAAAGTCATATCATATCATAAAAACATTGTAAAGTTAGATGCTTTTCAATACAAAAATACACGTTCTGCCGAGCGATTGCATCAGGATGTGGTGAATGTGGTGAATTGCTGGCAGGATACAGTTAATATTCAATTGGGAAGAGTGAACGAAGAAGGCGGCAAATATGCCATGAAAGCCCTTCATGCAGCCGCTTATGAGCTTGAATCCGGTTTTATAGATGCAGTAGTAACAGCGCCCATACACAAGCAGGCTATGCAAATGGCAGGTTTCGAATATCCAGGACACACAGAGTTTTTTGCCGATAAATTCAAAGCTGAAGAAAGTCTGATGTTCATGGTTAATGATACGCTCAGAGTAGGTTTGGTGACTAATCATATTCCTGTAAGTCAGGTAGCTTCTACGATCAATGAAGACCTGATTTGCAAGAAATTGCTTATCATGAACGATACCCTGAAGAAAGACTTTGGTATTGATAAGCCTATGATAGCTGTTCTAGCGCTCAATCCGCATGCAGGAGATGGCGGACTGATAGGCGATGAAGAAACTAATATTATTCAACCTGCTTTGAAGACTGCAAAACAGATGGGCATTTCTGCTATAGGACCTTATCCGGCAGATGGCTTTTTTGGCTCCGGTCAATTCAAGCAGTTTGATGGTATTCTGGCGATGTATCACGATCAGGGGCTAGTACCTTTTAAAGCGCTGTCTTTTGGAGCTGGTGTCAATTATACTGCCGGGCTTTCTGTTATCCGTACTTCTCCCGATCATGGAACAGGACACAGTATTGCCGGACAAAATCAGGCTAATCCTTCTTCATTGCGTCAAGCTATTTTCCTGGCTATTGATACGGTAAAAAACCGTCGTAATTATATGGAAATGTACAGTGATTCTCTGGATAAGAAAAAACTTATCAAGATGGAACAAAGGGCTGACGATGAGGTAGATGCTGCTGAAGAGGATGCCAGCATAGAGAGAGATGAATAACATACTCATTCAATAGACTTTATTGTAATAAACAAAAAGGTGTTTTTCTATGAAAAACACCTTTTTGTTTACACGGAATTTTAAAAGCTTCTTTTTAATTATTGAAAAAACTCAATATCTTTATATGAAGTTTTAAAAGCCAATAAGTTATGAAAAGAATTAATGTTATAACATTTTCACTTTTTCCCATATTTATCCTAATGGGAATTAGCCTAAAAGCTCAAGTTACCTATATCAGTCCATTTACCAGCAGCGACGATGGTGGCAACGGTTTATTTGCAAATTGTCTGCCTGAAGGTGTCAATATGTATATCAACTGGAATACTTTTGTTGATCCTGCCCAATGTGGTGGAGTAGGTAGTGCGACTAATGGTACAGCAGCAGGAAGTTCTTGTAAAGTAGTCGTTAGAGGTACAAGCCCCTCTCCTGACGGTAGCTCTGTTATTGCTTCTGACGTAGTATGTGAAGCATCTGGTATTTATGATAATAATGATATTGGCAGTAATGATGCTTACTTTGCCAATTTGAATATTTGCAACCTCTCTCCTGGCAGATATTCTGTAGAAATTCATTGCGACTGTATGGGCGGTGATTATGATAATGCTACTGGCGATCCTACTGCCGCAACTACCTGGGATTATGCGCCCCCCGAATCCCCTACTTATTATTATGGAGGTACAGCAGGTGCCTGTGGTGCAGAGGATGGGCTAGATGAATTTTCTGTTAATGGAGATGGTACGGGTGGCTGGCGTGAAAAAGACGATATCTGCTCTTGCGAAAGTGCTCAATTAGATTATTTCACAATCGGAGATGCAGGTGTCTATCGTTCTATGGTTGTTATTAATGGCTTATTTATGGACATGGGGAAATTCCAGCCTGGCAATCCTACTTTGCCAACTGCCCTGAATGACCTGCAAAATATGTATGATCCGGGTTGTGTGGGTATAGGCGGTTTTCCTACTGCTGGCTTTTGTGCTGGTGATGCGCTTACATTAGATGGTGCCGAGGTCAATGTATTTAAAAATGTAGGCTGTGGCACTGCGGATATAACAGGTAATCGTCTTTGTTATCAAATCTATGAAACTGGTATGGCTGCACCTGGTTTTACTTGTATCAATATTCCTTTTACAGATGATTGTCCTGCCGGTTATCAGGGTGAAAATACTTTCCCTAATGGTGGTTCCTGCATGAATCAGGGATGTGCTTTGGATCAGCGTTGGCAGAGCCAGAGTTTTGGTGTTGATTTACTGGCAATGGCGCCTACTGCCGGAAATTATACCGTAGATTTTTATACAGAAACAGATATAGTGGATTGCTCGGGCACTGCTTCTACTGTGACGGAGCCAGCAACGGGAGCTTATACGACTTCTTTTGACCGCCTTGACGATGCTTCCGCGGCTTGTGGTGCTTGTGGAGCTAATCCTGGTGTTTGGAATAATTGATGTTATCTTCGGCTTCGCTCGGACAATGGGCTGAGCGAAGCCGAAAAGCCCATTGTTATTCGCAATTCACATTTTGCGATAAGCTTTCTACCCACTCTCCTTCAAAATCAATACTCTGATTTGGCTTTAGCAGAAGAAAGTCAGAATTAGTCTGTAAAACCTGTCCATAAGTTGTTACTTTCCAGATGCCCTGGCTCAGTTGCTTCATGGGTTCATCGTTCATTTCTCCTGAAACACCTTTATCGATCAATGGCCACCATAAACTTTCTGTGTTTCTGTCCCATAGAATAAAACCATCCTTGCTATCCCAAATATCACATTGATAATACGTATACCCTGATACACCAAAAGTCAATGTAGCTCCACAGTATTCTCTATCATAAACCGCATAAAAATCAGCTAATGGGCAATAAGTTATAGCAATAGGATTCCCATTTATCTCATCATTAACAACTTCATGAACATCCAGAACGGCTCTTGTATATACTTTGGTTGTTTCGATGCCACCGTACACGACGACGACAATCTCATCCTCGCTTATATTATGTGGGTATTCTTCCTTAGACACAAATTCTGGTTCCGTTAGGGCAACAAAAGACTCACGACCGAGTCCGAATTTGAGATAGTTTGGGTCTAATTGCCAATCGGTAATTTTGAAATCTTCTTCCTGTGATAATCCCCCACGCAGCCACATATCCCCATTTTCGTAGTAGACATAATTAGCATTACTACTAGGCACACCACACTGCTCATCATGTTCCGGTTCAGTGGAGATCGTTCCGACTATCGTTTCATTTTTATCACAGGCTGTGAAAGCTATAATTAAAGCCAAGAAGAATAGTTTTTTCATCGTGTGTTGATTTCAACAATGGTTTACATTGGGTAGACCTAGTGTTAAATTGCACAAAATATTTGTTATCTGAAAAATAATCAGGCTGTTTGTGGGCAGGATGTCAGTAGAAAGACAAAAATTTTGGATTAGCAAAAATCAATACGGAGTAATATAAAAAAAGCCGCTCTGAAAAAGATCAGAACGACTTTATATCAATTCTACAGTATAAAACTCAAGTATTTGTTAGTTAACATCCCACCACATCTTAGTATTAAGATCAGCCGGGTCACTCGTGACAGCGTTCAGAGAACTTGTATTTCTTGTTTCCTCAGAAACTGGATAGGGCAGGCGTACTGGTATTGTTGGATTAACAGCAGCTTCAGGAACAGCTAGTTCAGGATAACCCAAGCGTCTCCACTCAGCCCAAGCTTGTGGTCCATTCATATAGAAGGCAAACCATTTTTGTAAACCTACAGACTGCTGCCAGTTAGCCGCATCATAAGGGTTGTCAGCCAAATAATCAGCAAGAACAGTTGCATCAGTAATGCCCCAGTATTCCATAGAAGCAGCAACGCCATCGTTGTATGCTTGTTCGGCACCTCCGGTAAGAATACCTCTTTGGTAAGCTTCAGCTAAAAGAAAAGATACTTCAGCATAATCCATCATAATTGCAGGAGCAGTAGCTTGACGCACCGCCGGGTTAGGGCGTGAAGTATTTGGATTCAAAGCAAAAGCTTCAGCATCAGTTAATCCGGGAGGCATACCTAGATATTCGCCACCAATAGTAAGAGAAGCATAAGCTGGAAGCCTTGGATCATTAGCATCTGTTAGCTTACCGATCAATACGTCTGTTACACAGAAATCATCACGGGTATTAATCACATTATCAATATATAAAGGATTAGCTATACCAGGATTAGCATCAAAAACATATAGTGCATTTTCTGCATTATTACTAATAAAATCCCCCGAGATACCACTGATAACAGATTTGGCAGTAGTTTCATCAACATCAGACATACGCATAGCAATACGTAGTAATAATGAGTTACCAAATTTCTTCCAAAGTGATACATCTCCATTATAAATAGCATCTCCTGTATCAAAGGATCCTGCACTTTCATTCAGAGAAGCCAATGCCCCCTGCAACTTAGCAACCAAGCCAGCATAAATATCCGCCTGATTATCATAAGAAGGATTAGGATATAAAGGATCCAGAGACTGGGAATACGGCATATCACCATATAAATCAGTCAGAAAGTGGTAAGCATACACTTCTAAAATAGTAACAACAGCAATCTGATTCTTTTGTACCTCTGCCGTCAAATTCTCATTAGCTTCAATAACAGCAGTAGCATTTTTCAGTTCACTGAGTACATTAGCATAAATATCAATCCATTCATTGTCGAATGAATTCGTATTTACATTGTATCTAGATTCCTCGCAGTATTCATTTTGCGCCCAATGTTGAACGATCAACATAGACCATTCAGCATTAATTGAGCGAGTCCACATTCTGTTAGCCAGAACATATTGTGCTTGTGTAAGCAGGTTTTCGGCAGGTACAGCAGTTGGATTATTCGGATCAACATTTAGATCCGTAATATCCTCACAACTTGTAAAAGTCAGTAGCAGGGTACCTGTCAGTATTAATATGATATATTGTATATTTTTCATTTAATCTGATTTTGAGATGAATTAAAACTTAAAGCGGAGATTAGCACCAAAGCTACGAGTAGAAGGTACCTGAGCATTTTCTAAGCCTTGTAGGTTACCCGCACCTGTAATGATCTGTGGATCAAGATAAGGTAAATCGGCTGCAAGAATAGCCAGATTACGCCCGTAGAAGCTAATATTTACATCACGCACTTTATCACCTAATAAAGATTTAGGAAGTGTATAACCTAAGCGAAGTTCTCTCAATTTGAGGAAACTACCTTCATAAAGGTTAGGCGCAGCAACACTCCAGTAAGTCTGATAATATGTCAATGGATCAACAGCAACAGTATTTGCAGCACCTTCATCAGTTACACCGTCTAGGATCATACCATTCTCACGGATACCCGTCTGACCATTATACTCAACAGTTTCAGGGTGCATACCTGAGTATTTTGCCCATTGTAAAGAAGTAGAATGGATAACTCCACCCTTCTGGAAATCAAATAATGCTCCGGCAGTGATTCCTTTAAAATTTAACGAAGTACTGAAGCCACCTGTCCAGTCAGCAATAGCTGAACCTAAGAATACACGTTGGCTTGTGAAGACATAGTTACCAAACTCATCAACAGTTGGTTGCCCTTCATTTGTAACGATGTTTCCTTCATCATCTTCCACATAATTTTCTCTGACGTGATCCTGACCAAATACTGCCATATAAGGATAACCTTTAGCAATACGTAAATCAGCAGCCCAAGTACCACCAAGGTTGATACTTTCAATACCTTCATTCAAATCAACAACTTCGTTGTTTTGGCGGAATAGGTTCAGTCCTACATCCCAGCTGAAATTATCTGTCTTAATAGGTGTACCTGTAATCATAAACTCCCATCCCCAGTTACGCATTTCACCTGCATTAAGTATAGCAGAGTTATAGCCTGTTGAGGCAGATACAGGTACTCTATAAATTTGGTCTACAGTAGTTCTGTCAAAATAAGCCAAATCAAATCCTAAACGACCATTTAAGAAACGTAAATCAACTCCAACTTCATATTCATTAGTTCTCTCTGGTTTTAGAAATGGATTATTTCTTGCATTAGGAACAGAATATCTAGGAGCGTCACCAAAATTAGGTACCTGAGGAGAATATACATCATAAAGAGCATATGGATCAGCATCATTACCTACTTGTGCAAAGTTAGCACGTATTTTTGCAAAGGAAAGTGGTCCCAGATTATCTATTCCTGGGATATCGCTAATGATAACACTCAAAGAAGCAGAAGGATAAAAATACGAATTATCTCCTTTTGGTAATGTAGAAGACCAGTCATTTCTGGCTGTTAAATCCAAGTATAGAAAGTTTTTGAAACCAATAGAAGCCAAACCAAATACAGAATTTATACCTCTGGTAACTTCATATGTTTCAATGAGTGGCGAACTCACAGAGTTGCTCAGATTATAGAAACCCTCCAAGCTGATACCTCCAACAGTACTACCGTTTGTTGTACGGCGAAGTTGACGCATATTATTACCACCTAATGATGCATTTAAGGATATGTCTCCAAATGTTTTATTATATCCTAATCTTAATTCCAGATTATTTTCCTGGAACCTACGCTCAGTTTCACTGTATGAAGACGTTTCTACTGATGCATTTGGAATTCCTTCTCTAGCTGAGAATTGATAGAAATCTGTTCCCATACGTCCCATTAGGTCCAGACCTTCTGCCAGATTAACAGTTACGTTAGCATTTCCATAGAAACGATTACGAACATCCTCTTGTAAGTAATTCTGTCTTACCCAATAAGGGTTATCGAAGAATTTAGGCTTATAATCGAAAGACAATAATTCGCTTGTAGCAGGATCTACGACAGGTCCGTTGGCATTCCATGTATACTGGCGACCATCTGTAAAGTTTGTACTTTCTTCCAAACGATCAAGATCCAACTGTGTTTGCCACCATTGCGTAAATGCCTGCATTGGATTACCGTTATTATAGCCTGTGATATTACGGTTTTCAGCATCCGTGCGGATGTAATTACCCGTCAAACCAACTTGTAGTCTCTTATTTAAGTTATACTTAGAGTTGAAATTAATTCCATTACGTTGCATTTTTGCATTAGGGAAGGTACCTGTTTGATTAGTATTTGAATAACCTAAACGGAAAGAACCTAGCTCATTTCCTCCAGAAAGTGCAACACTATTTAGCAGGGTCATACCAGTCTCGAAGAACTCTTCATAACCATTTGCAGGAGCCTGCCATGGGCGAGTCTGAAGATACTGAGAAGTTTCTGGATCCCAGGCATCCCAGTGAAGTACTTGTGCGCCGTCGTATTTTGGTCCCCATGCTCCATCTTTTGCATAAGTAGGATACAAGTAAGTTTCGCCATCAATAATAACTTCATTAAAACCGTGAGAAGTTGCAGGGTTTACAGAACCACCACCATACTCCTGTTGGTGAGGCATCAGGTTAGCTACGTTATCCCAACTTGCAGAAGTATTTACTTCTACTCCAAAGCCTTTCTGACCAGCACCACTCTTCGTAGTGATAACGATAACACCATTCGCTCCACGCTGTCCATAAAGGGCTGTAGCTGCAGCACCTTTCAGCACTGTCATAGATTCAACATTATCAGGATCAATATCTTGTGCCATGTTACCATAGTCGTAAGGATCAGACTCACCACCAAATCCACGCATTTGTGAATCAGAAGCAAAGTTATCATTATCAATAGGTACACCATCAATCACGAAAAGTGGTTGATTCTCACCTAAGAATGAACTCGACCCTCGTACTGTAATTCTGGAAGAACCACCTAAGGTGGATGGACTACCTTGAATTTGTACACCAGCTACTTTACCCTGTAATGAATTAACGACATTGGTTTCTCTTGAATTAGACAATTCTTCACCGCCCAACTCCTGAACAGCATAACCCAAAGATTTTTCACTACGGGAAATACCCAATGCAGTAACTACTACATCATCCATTAATACACCTTCTGTCATAATACAGTCCAATACATCAGAGTCGCCGAGAGCGATCGTACGTGTACCATATCCTGTGTAAGATACAGAGATGTTTGTAGCTCCTTCAGGAACTTTAAGTGTGTACTTACCATCAATGTCGGTGGTCGTACCAATAGTTGTGTTTTCAACAAAAACATTAGCAAAAGGCAAAGCTTCGCCAGTGTCATCTGTTACGGTTCCCGAAATGGTGCGTTGTGCCATCATTGTCGTCAGGCAAACGAGCACCATTACAAGAACTAGTGAGAGATGTTTCATACGTTCTAGTTTTTATTTTTGTAAATAAATTCAGACTAATCTAAATTCCTTTGCAAGGAAATGAGAAACTCATATTAGTCAAATGTCTTTATCATGACAAAGTTAATTTTTTTACCATGTCTTTGTTAATGAAATGTTAAGTTTTTAACCTTAAATCTATCTAATTTTGTCAATTACAAGTAATATTTGTCTATTCGTGTTGAGTAAATATCATATATAGACGTACAGATTTCTGATTTATAAAAAATAAACCATATTCCTTCATATATGCCAATCATAGAAACCTCCACATATCAGCCGCCCCATTTCTATAAAAATGCGCACATCGAAACGATTATCCCTAACCAGTTCAGAAAGGTAAAAAATATTGAATATCAGCGAAAAAGACTGGAAACACCCGACGGTGATTTTCTGGATCTGGATTTTTCTTCTGCCAACAACAAAACAGCTTTGCTGCTTCTGCATGGCTTAGAAGGTGATTCACAAAAAGAATACGCCAAAGGAATGATAAAAGCCGTCAATCAGTCAGGTTGGGATGGCATAGTTATGAACCTGCGTGGTTGTAGTGGAGAACCAAACAGGCTTTTCTCTGCCTATCATAGCGGAAAAACCGATGACCTTGATTTGGTCATTGAATATTTGGCTACACAAGAAAATTATGATACAATTCTTTTGTATGGTGTGAGCCTTGGCGGCAATATTGTCTTAAAATATGTAGGAGAACAAGGCAGTCAACTCAGTAGTAAAATCAAGGCAGCCGGTGCCTTGTCTGTTCCCTGCCACCTTAAAACCTCTGCCATTGAGCTGCATAAGCGTAGCAATTGGATTTATTTACAACGCTTTATGCGAAAATTGAAACGAAAAGGCATAGAGAAAATAAAGGTACATCAGCCGCCAAATTATAATATTGCTGATTTCAAAAAGGCTCGTAATTTTTATGATATAGACAATCTTTATACTGCTCCCGCACATGGTTTTAAAGATGCTGAAGACTACTGGGAAAAATGTCATTCCCGACAATTTATTCCAGGTATAAAAATCCCGACTTTACTCGTCAATGCACAAAATGATACTTTTCTCAGCCCCGAATGTTACCCATTTGAAGAGGCTAAAAACAGTAAGTTTTTTCATTTTGAAGCACCAAAACATGGCGGACACGTTGGTTTTAGCCTAAATCACCGAGTCAAAGGTGAATTCTGGACAGAACAGCGATTTATTAATTTTTTTAAAGAATTAGAGCTGTTCGACTAATGTAGGGTATAGTCGCAAGCCGAATATTTTACATACAGTTATTCACCACAGATAGCGCTCCCGTATAATTATCGGGATACACAGATTATAATACAGAACCTATATCAATCTGTGATAAGGAATGACGAGGAAATAAATTTACACTATGACTCGCTCTTTTTTTCTTTTTCTGCGTTGCAAAAAGCCTTACGTAGCTATGCAGACTGACCGAGAACACTAAAATGGAGATACATAATCATATACTTCATGTG
>JAHDFX010000032.1 GCA_020627965.1 Saprospiraceae bacterium
ACGATGATATAGGTCTTCTCTGAATTTCTTCTCGGCAATCTCACGACGCAAATCTTTGTTCGTTGCAGCGACTACTCTTACATCGACCTTAATCTCTTTATCTCCACCAACTCTTGTGATCTTGTTTTCCTGCAAAGCACGTAATACTTTTGCTTGAGCAGAAAGGCTCATATCTCCAATTTCATCCAGGAATAAAGTACCTCCATTAGCTTGCTCAAATTTCCCGATACGCTGTTTTACTGCCGAGGTAAAAGCGCCTTTCTCATGCCCGAATAATTCACTCTCGATCAACTCAGAAGGAATAGCAGCGCAGTTGACCTCCACGATAGGCGCTTTAGCACGATTGCTCTTAGCATGTAACCAGCGAGCGACCAGCTCTTTACCTGTTCCATTAGGGCCAGTGATTAGCACACGGGCATCCGTCGGGCCTACTTTTTCTATTGTATCCTTGATTTGCTGAATACCTTCAGATTCACCAACCATGTCCTGGGTTTTAGACTTAGCTACACGGCGTTTCAGGACTTTCGTTTCTGTAATAAGGCTAGACTTGTCCATAGCATTACGGATCGTAATCAATAGACGATTCAAATCCGGTGGTTTGGAGATATAATCAAAAGCTCCTTTTTTTACCGCTTCTACTGCTGTCTCGATATTCCCGTGCCCGGAGATCATCACCGTTGGTGTATCAGGAGCAAGAATAGCAACCCTTTCCAGCGCCTCCATCCCGTCCATTTTAGGCATTTTGATGTCCATAATAATAACATCATAAGTATCTTTTTTCAACTTTGCCAATGCTTCCAGACCATCCCCTGCTTCGTCTACTTTATACTTTTCAAATTCAAGAATATCCCGTAGCGTCCGGCGGATACTGCTTTCATCATCAACGACTAATATTTTTGCCATGTGTTTGGTTTATATTTTACCAAGAAGTGTAAAAATTAATACCTACAAAGAAACGAAAGAAAGAAGAGCTAAACAAATATTGCCGACAAGTCCCGTTTTTCCTCCCTATTTTTAATGATAAATTAACATTATATTTGAATAAACAATAGACCAAAGCAATTTCAAAAAATGAACCAGATTATGAAACAATTTTTACTTTACCCTTTTTTATTTCTTTTTCTTGCCCCTTCTATTCTTGCTCAGAACTATCTCCCTTTATTGGGCAATGTAGAATGGAAAGAGAAATTCTATGATTTTTCAGGCGAAGGCTGTTGGGACTTTATCCTGGATCCACCGGAGGTTGTGCCAGGAATTGGGACAGCACAACGCATTACTAATTCAGATTATCTTCTTTGGGAAGATACTTTAACACAACAAGTATGGTATTTTCGGGAAAATTCAAACATGACGACCCCTTCCTTATTGTATGACTTCAGCTTGTCGGTCGGCGATATGATCACAATGCCTTCACAGCTCACTAATCAAACCCATACACTCACAGTGGTGGAAGAAGGAACTGAATCTATTTTTGTATGGCCATTTGAAGTAAAAAAACTAACCTTATTATCTAGTCCTCCTATGGAATGTACTGAGCAAATTACCTGGATCACTGGAGTTGGTTCCAATATAGATATGATTTATCCCCGACTATTTTGTGACCCCGTGGTTTATCTTGATAAAGTATGGAAAGATAACGTACTCATCTATGATGCCATGTACGATTGCACTGTAAACATAGAAGAGATCAATCAAAATACCTGGACGATATGGTATTATAATGATGTAATTCATGTGCAAGAAGAAAACAACAAATCAGGGAATTTCACATTGTACAGTATTGATGGTCATGAGATTGTACAAGAACAAAATATCAGTACAGGCTCTGTTATAAAAGTCAATATTCCGGCTGGTATATATGTAGGTGTTATAGAGGAAGTATCAGGTACACAGCAAGTCAAAAAACTAGTGATACCTTAGTCTTTAAAATAGTTTGTAAAAATTGTTGCTGATTACGTAAAAAAAGCGGTGGTTCTGGTGGGCAGGTATCACAAGGTTTTACCGTTTTATTGAGATGATATACGGTTTCTCCACCAGTAATTTGAGTTGAATCTATTCACACAGTTTCGCTTATAGGGCTGTTATAGCGAAGCATTGCACCATTAAGTATATTAACGGAATCATAGGCAGTAATACCGTCCACTAATTGATAGTGATATTCATCGCCTACCGTAACAGGCGTCCAGTTTTGAGTAAAAACAAGGGAGGAACTAAAGCAAAATGCCAGTAAAAGGAGAAGATTTAAGGTCTTCATAGTATATGTTTTTTATAGTGACGGGCGATGGGCATGATAAAGTTACAATATAAAAAACGAAAAAGATAGGGAGGAATTTTAGGGTTTGTCAGTATTTTTAAACACTAAGGAGACTAAGTTTTTATCAGAGAGTAGTGCATTGCTTATGTAGCTGAATATCAGGCATAAAGCGAAAGTCTTTAAGGTTGTAAGTAAATAGAGGAATTTGGTGAACAATAGCTGTCGCTCCAATAATAGCGTCAGGAATTAATAGACCATGGCTCAAATTAAACTGGTCGATTAGAGAAACAGATAACTGAGAAATTGCTGTATCTATTTCAATAACATCATAGGAACGCATACGGCTTCTCATTTGTATCATTTCGTTCTTATTACCCATCCCTTGATAAAGTTCCATAATTGTAATCGCAGATACAACTATATTATCGAAACCTATATTAGTTAATTCATTAATAGTATCAGCGTTTCCATTGAAGGCATGTATGAATATATTGGTATCACATAGTACCATACTTAACCCTTACGCTTCCAAGCTTGTGAACGTATATCCTCAAGTCTGCGAGGTGAATCTTTCCAGATACCAAAAAGAGCTGTTGGATCAATATTTTTATCACCTTTTGTGATGCTTGGTTTGGGAATATTGGTGACTTCAAAATTCTTTACCTCCATTGTTTGCAACATAGCTATTAAACGTTCCAATTCTGCCGTGGAGGTCGGTTCTATTGTTATTTTCATACTGCAATTTACAAAAATATAGAGGCAATGGCAAAATTGACTTTACTTTGAACACATCAGCAACTTACTGCAAAACCGTATAACCCTGTTTATAGGACACATGATATTATTTTACCTTATCCATGTGATTACCATTTTTTGCTGTTAAATTCCTGAAAAATGGATTGGTTTACTCAACCCTAAACTTTCCATTTTCATTTCAACTAATAACTTGAAGCTTTCGTCTGCGTGAGGAGCCAAGTATATTTCTTCTATCAGAATATCAGGATTAATATCTATTTTAGTTCCTATTGGTAATTTAAGTAATTCACTATTGTTTTCAGCAGGCAAAGATGTAATCAGTCTAACTTCACGTTCAAATTCAAAATAGTCTCTTTTTTCAAAAAGTGGTTGAAACATGTTGCCTCGGAATGTATAGCTGCCACTAAAAAAATTAACATAATTAATTTCGCCTATATGCTGTGAACTCGAGTTGATTTCAATGCTCTTGATTAGTCTTTTAATATTTGTTTTTATTGCAACCGCTGCCCGATAGTCTGTATAAATTTTCCAAAGTGCATATGTCTCTTTCTCAACCATTGCCCAAGAGGAAACATAGTTTGATCTTCTTAAACGAGGATAACTGTCAATTATTCTTAATGGATGTGAATCATCTAAGTTGTTTACAAGATTAACTGGCACTCTTCCTTCGTATTTATCCTCAAATTGGTCAATTCTTGACATGTAAAGCTTTTGATTATCAATAATGTCTAAGAATTTCCAAAGGTCGAGAAATCTCCATATTACTTTAGAATCAGAAGGTGTTTTGATGTTTGGATGTGCTTCATACATGATTTTACGTTTTAATAAGCCACTAAAAAGTCATTGTATCTTGAAAATTATTTCCTATCAACCGATATTTCATGCTAATAATAGATTTATCTAATCACAACTTTCCTGACTTCCACTTCGCCATTCACTTCCAATCTTAAGAAATACAAGCCTGGAATCAGTTCAGACGTATCCCAACTTAGTAAGCGAGTACTTGCCGGATGCGAGCTTTGCTCCAAAATACTAACTACCTGTCCAAGTGGATTTAAGACACTAAGTTGTACCGCTGCAAATTCAGGTAATTCATATTGTATCATCGCTTGCTCATCCACTGGATTCGGGGCAATTTCCAGACTAAAATCTGCCATTTCAGGAGATAGGACACCTACCATAGTCTGATCGCTAATATTTTGAGAAGTATAAATTCGATACTCGCCGGGCTGTAGGCTTATATTGGCATTGATATTAGTAACATTCAGGCTATCTCCACTGAAATATTCGTACCACCAGCCCGTATATTGGAATTGTGGATCAATACTGCCACCTACGACATCAAAATTACCAATAACTATTGCATCCATATCCGGGTGATTCAGGCGGATACGCTTTTGATAGCCGCCTACATCCATCTGGAAATTATTGGTTTCAAAAGTATTATAATTCTTCTTTAGGTCGATCATTGCCTGGTAGACATCATGCAATTGCTTACGTGCAGGAACATTCAGATAATCCCAACGAATAGGCTTGGGATCAAGGCGGCAGTTTTCATTGATCGTTCCATCCAGGCAGGTATTGATAGAATAATCATAACCCATTTCACCAAATTCCCACATCGTTTTCGGACCGGGAATGCTGAAGAAAAGTGCCGCTACCAACTCCTGACGAGCTAAGGCAGTATTTAAGTCAGTAATATCATAACTGCCATTGGAATTGCCAAAAAGCAGGTTTTTGTACATAAATCTTTCTTCATCATGGCTTTCCATAAAACCGACCAGATGCGGATTATTCCAGCCACGAGCCTGATAGGATAAAGTACTCAGGTCGGAACCATAACCCATGCTAGCTTCATTGAATTGAGAATGTCCATTACCCCAAATCATCATACCGTAGTTAGACAATTCTATTTCTTCACTGTTTTCTGCAAAATGCTCCAGAATAACAAAGAAGTCGGGATCAGCATCCCAGCAGGCATCGGCTACATCTTTGACAATTTCAATGCGGGAAGCATCATATTGTCCCCAGACACCTACATCTGTGGTATAATTTTGTGTAAAGCCTTTAGATAGATCGAAGCGGAAACCGTCTATTTTATACTCATTGATCCAATATTGCATCACGCGCTCCCGCCATACTTCTGTGGCAGCACTTTCGTGATTAATATCATAACCGACATTGAAAGGATGCAAAGCATTTACATTAACCCAGGGATTGCCGGGTGCCGGTTTGAAATTTGCCTGATCCCAATATAACTGACAAAGCGGACTTTGGCTGAAAGCATGATTATATACTACATCCACAATTACAGCCATACCTCTTGCATGAGCTTCATCCACCAATGCTTTAAAATCTTCAGCAGGACCATAATATTTATCCAGTGCCATATGAAAAGACACATTATAGCCCCAGCTATCATTCCCTTCAAATTCACTGACGGGCATTAATTCAATAGCATTGATACCCAGGTTTTGCAAATAATTCAGGGTGTCTTTGAGGGTCTTATAATCATGAGCAGCCAAAAAATCTCTGACCAGCAATTCATAGACTACGAGGTCTGCCTTTTTAGGTTTTTGAAAATTAGTGATTTGCCAGTTATAAGGTGCTTCGCCCAACGTAAAAGCTGTTACAGCATTGGAGGTTTGCCCGAATGGATAAGGCTTCAGATCGGGATAAGTATCATCGCTTATGCCGCCGTCGCTATATTGGTCCAGGATTTTTTCGCTGTACGGATCAGCTACCCGGATTTCTCCATCCACAAAATATTGGAAAGCATATTCCTGTCCGGGCGTAAGTCCTGTAATATCCAGCCACCAGGTATTCCCATCTGTAGAACGATTCATGAAGTAATTTACGTCCGGTGTCCAGTCATTGAAATCGCCAATCACATATACATAATCTTTGAAAGGCGCATATAAAGATAAGCGCAATGTCGTATTATTAATTTCATTCAAACCGGGCAAAGTTCCGGCAGGCTGGTTGGCTGTATTGACAGATGGATTAACAATGTATTTAAATGAATCTACAGCTGTATTTGTGCCATCATCAGCTTCTAGTATAACAGTATGCCCACCACCTGAAATCACTGTCAGGTTATAATTAATACTGGTTCCTGCGCCGGAGGCGACTAAAACACCATTGTCATAAATAGATAAATTTGCTCCTATAGAGGCATTACCGCTTATTGGAATAACATCATTGATCTCCGCAAAAAGGAAATTATCGGAAGGTGTCACAATTGCTGTATTCAAGGCTGTGCTACTCTGGTAAACAGGCACAAAAATATCTCCAAAATCTTCTGTTTTACCCTCTATGCTTCCATCTGCATTTCGGAAAACAAAAGCCATTTCGACAACTTCTTCACCAATTGGAATACCATAAAAAGAACGAATATTGAAAGACATTTGATGTTGGTTATTTCCAATATCCGTCATTTGATACTGAGTAGCACTAGATCCCCAATCACCGAATACATATTGCCAGTTGCCGGGGCCACCTGCTGCTGTAATGACGCCAGTATGAATATATACAGGTGTTATACCTGCGAGATCGCCATTGCCTTGCGTGGCATCATAGGTAATGGTTACATTATCGTCTACTGTCGGAAAAGGCGGATCAATAGTAATGATCTGAGCAATGAGCAGATGCGATATAAATAGACTTGTGAGGGTAAGAATGTGTTTTAGCATGGTCTTGTTTTTTTAAACAATTACTTACATAAAGTTAAAAAGAAAGTTTTATAACTCTTCTTTCAAAAACTGTCCAGTATAACTTTCTTTGATTTTTGCTACCTTTTCCGGCGTTCCTTTGCAGAGTACTGTACCGCCTCTGTGTCCTCCTTCAGGTCCCATATCTATAATGAAATCAGCGACTTTGATGACATCCATGTTGTGCTCGATTACTAAAACGGTATTGCCCCGTTCTACTAATTTATTCAATACGCCCAGTAACAAACGAATATCTTCAAAATGCAAACCTGTAGTTGGTTCATCCAGAATATAAAAAGTATTACCAGTATCTCTTTTAGATAGTTCTTCGGCTAATTTTACCCGCTGTGCTTCACCGCCAGAGATGGTCGTAGCGGGTTGTCCCAGAGTGATATAACCAAGCCCCACATCCTGCAAAGTTTTTACTTTGCGTAATATTTTAGGAATAGCCTCAAAAAACTCTACAGCTTCATCCACTGTCATGTTCAATACATCGCTGATGGTCTTTCCTTTGTACATCACATCCAGCGTTTCCCGATTATAGCGTTTGCCGAGGCAAGTTTCACAATCGACTTGTACATCGGGCAGGAAGTTCATTTCTATCACTCGTTTACCAGCTCCATGACAGGTTTCGCAGCGCCCGCCTTTTACATTAAAAGAAAAACGCCCTGGTTTATAACCTCGTATTTTAGCTTCCGGTGTATTAGCGTAAAGGTTGCGAATAGGGGTGAATACGCCTGTATAAGTAGCAGGATTGGAACGTGGTGTTCTGCCAATAGGAGATTGGTCTATTTCTATCACTTTATCCACATGATCCAAACCTTTTATGCTTTTATAAGGCATTGGTTTTTTTCGGCTTTTATAAAAATGCTGTCGCAAAATAGGATACAAAGTCTCATTGACCAGTGTAGATTTTCCACTGCCAGAAACTCCCGTTACACAGCAAAAAGTACCCAATGGAATTTTTATGCTTACGTCTTTCAGGTTATTGCCTGTCGCTCCTTTTAGTTCTATTGCATTTCCATTGCCTTTGCGTCTTTTTTCAGGTACTTCAATATTTAATTGCTTAGACAGGTATTGTGAAGTTAGAGTTTTCTTTTTTTCAAATTCGGCAGGCAGCCCCTCTGCTACTAATTCCCCGCCTAATTTGCCAGCTCCCGGACCTAAATCGATCAGATAGTCGGAGGCCAACATAATATCTTTGTCGTGTTCAACTACCAAAACAGTATTACCAATACTGGCGAGTTCTTTGAGGGCTTCTATGAGTTTCTGGTTATCTCTTTGGTGTAAACCAATACTTGGCTCATCCAATATGTAAGTAATACCAGTTAGTTGAGAGCCAATCTGAGTAGCTAGTCGGATGCGCTGTGATTCCCCGCCTGAAAGTGTTCGTGCCGGGCGATTCAAAGCTAGATAATCAAGTCCTACATGTAGTAAAAAGCCCAGCCTTAGTCTCAGTTCTTTTAATATATCTTTGCCAATCTTTTTCTGTCTTTCACTTAAATGCGGCTCTAAATGCTCAACCCAGTCTGCCAGGGCTGCAATATCCATATCTGCCAATTCGGCTATGTTCTTTTTGTGTATTTTGAAATGGCGTGATTCCTTACGTAAACGAGTCCCTTCACAGTCAGGGCAGGCAATGATCGTCATAAACTCCTCAGCCCACCGGCGTATGGCATCAGAAGAAGTATTGGAATACCAGCGCTTAATCATTTTTATCAGCCCTTCATGAGCTAAATTATAAGAATAATCGCCCCGCCCATAGCTGCTGACAATACTTTGCCCATCTTTATGACCATATAAAATAGTGTTCAAGGCTTCTTCAGGAATATCTTTGACAGGAGTAGCAAAAGTAAATTTGAATTTTTTTGAGATCGTTCGCAGTTGTTTGAAGGTGAGCGTATCCCGAACTTCTCCAAAAGGGGCTATTCCCTGCTGATTAATAGACAGCGTATTATCAGGGATTACCCGTTCCATGTCTACTTCGTTGATCGTTCCCAGACCTTTACAATGAGGACAGGCACCATAAGGCGAATTGAATGAAAAAGCATTAGGAGAGGGTTCTTCATAGGAAATACCAGAATCCGGACACATCAGATGTTTACTGTATTGAAATACCTGATCGCCCTCATGTTCCATAATCATGATAAGCCCTTTGCCCATTTTTAGGGCTGTTTTTAGTGACGCTGCAAGGCGTTCTTTTCTATCAGGTTCAGCCTTCAGGCGGTCTATAACTACCTCTATATCGTGGGTTTTGTAACGATCAACCTGCATGCCCGGCTCAATATTGACAACATCTCCATCAACACGCACCTTTGCATAACCTTGTTTCCTGGCACTTTCGAATAATTCTCTGTAATGTCCTTTTCTGGCTCGTACCAATGGCGCTAAAAGCACAATTTTCTTGCCTGCAAAATTATCGAAGATATGCTCGACCATCTGTTCTTCGGTATAGCGCACCATTTTTTTGCCCGTGACATAAGAATAGGCTTCTCCGGTACGGGCATAAAGCAGCCTAAGAAAATCATATATCTCCGTTACAGTGCCTACGGTAGAGCGTGGATTTTTGGAAGTTGTCTTTTGCTCGATGGAGATCACCGGACTCAATCCTGTGATTTGCTCAACATCAGGGCGCTCCATTTCTCCCATAAATTGCCGGGCATAGGCGGAGAAAGTTTCCATATAACGCCTTTGTCCTTCTGCATAAATAGTGTCAAAAGCGAGCGAAGATTTACCGCTTCCACTAATACCAGTCACCACTACCAACCTATTACGTGGTATATTGACATCAATGTCTTTCAGGTTGTGTACCCTTGCACCGTGTACGTGTATGTATCCGGCATCGAAGCCGTTCTTTTTTGATTTTGCCATGACTCAAACTAAACGGTGAAGATACGGGGAATGTTTGGGGAATGATAGGTTTTAATTAATAGAAAAAACACCTCGCTCATATTTTAATTCTTCACAGTCTCCTAGTACTTGTTCACTGGCAGTGTTAATAATCCACCAAACACCCGATTTATCTTTCACTAATGCATATCCATTGACAATATCAAAAGCTTTTTCATATCTGACAGGATAAATATGTCTTCATATTGTCAAACTGCCTATTTCAATTCCATTTTAGCTAAACGATACATTATATTTGTCGCCGATCTAAATTCCTCTCTGACCAAACTACTTTATTTCATAAAAATACAACAATGAAAAAGATCACTACACTTATGCTGGCTTTGCTTGTAGTACTATCAGGTACTTATGCACAGATAGCCGCCCCAGGAACACCACCTAGTTTTACATACGAGCTAAAAGAACGCGTGGAAGTTGAATATATGCCTTCTTTCGACGTAGAAGCAGTACTTGCTGAAGACGAAGAGAATATGTCGAAAAATGAAGGACCATTTCGATTTGCCATGCCTTTTGAAGTGGATATCAATCCCAAAAATGCAGGTACCTGGTCGAAATTACGAGGTGGAGACCGAGTTTGGCGGATGACATTCACCAGCTTTGATGCCCATTCCTTAAACTTCTTATTTAGTAAATTTTATATGCCTCCTGGGGCTGAGTTATATGTTTATAATGAAGACCGTTCAGAGGTTCGCGGTGCTTTTACATTCATGAACAACAAAGAAGATGGTTTATTTGCGGTGACTCCAATCGAAGGAGAAACCGTTACACTAGAATATTTTGAGCCAGCCGAAGTACGTGGACAAGGCTTATTGTATATTTCTCATGTCAATCATGCTTATCGTGATTTGCACGAAACTATAGAAGAAAAAATAACCAGAGGCTACGGTGATTCTGGTTCTTGTAATAATGATGTGGCTTGTCCGGTAAGTGCCGGCTGGGAAGATCAGATTCGTTCAGTAGCCATTATGCTTCAATTCGGTTCTACTTTCTGTACAGGTGCTATGGTTAACAATACAGCACAGGATGCTACACCTTATTTCCTGGGAGCCAATCACTGTGGTACAGGCATCAATGGCAACTGGTCTTTCGCTTTTAATTATGATAGTCCCAGTTGTAATGGTCCTGATGGTGACTTTTCACAAAGTATTGTCGGAGGTACACTTAGAGCTGCTTATGCTCCGTCTGATGTCACTTTATTTGAGTTAAGTATGCCACCGCCGGCTAGTTATGTTGTATACTATGCGGGCTGGAACAGAACAAATGTACCTGCACAAAACTGCACAGCTATTCATCATCCGGCAGGAGATGTAAAGAAAATTTCTTTCAATGACGATCCTGTTTATGAAGGCGACTGGGGAAGCGGTGATGCCAATGTACCTGGTGGAGATCATTGGGTGGTAGACAATTGGGAAGATGGTACTACAGAAGGAGGTTCTTCTGGTTCACCATTATTTGATGATAATAAACTGGTGATCGGACAATTACATGGTGGTGGTGCCTCTTGTTCTGCTGTAATTTATGATTCTTATGGTAAGTTCTTTACTTCATGGACTGGCGGAGGAGCAAATTCCAGTCGGTTAAGTAACTGGTTGGATCCACAAAATATAGCTCCAGATACCTTACATGGCGCTTATTTTATTGACCCTCCATTAGCCATTGATATGCAAAGTGCCACATTAACAGCTCCTGTGGGGGATTATTGTGATGGAGAAATTACACCAGTTATTCAGGTTAGAAATATTGGCGCAACAGACATTACTAGTTTTGCCATCAGCTATCGTTATGATGGTGGTGCGCTTCAAACTTATAACTGGACAGGTGGCCCTATTGGTTTTTATGGAGTAGAGACAGTGACTTTACCTTCTACCACACTACCTTTGGGTCCTCATACTTTTGATGCCAGCATCACAATGCCCAATGGAGCAGCAGATAACGATATGTCTAATAATGATTTCACAACAAGTAATTTTGAAATTATTAATGGCAATACACTAACGGTCAATTTAACAACGGATGAATATCCTGCGGAAACCAGTTATCAGATCGAAGATGATATGGGAACTGTCGTGGCCAGTGGTGCAAATTTCCCAGGTTTACAATTAAATATTGATGATTTCTGCCTGACAGATGGCTGTTATACCTTTACTATTTTTGATTCTTATGGCGACGGTATTTGCTGTGGTTACGGCGAAGGTAATTACGTAATATTAGACGAAGCAGGTATTTTGATAGGAGAAGGTGGAGAATTTACTGACCAGGAATCTATAAATTTCTGTCTGCCAAATGTAGCACCTTCTCCAGTTGCTGCTTTTACTACATCTTCGCCTGAGATTTGCGTAGGACAAAGTATAAGCATAGAAAATATAAGTGAGTTTGGGGCAGACTATGTATGGAATGCTCCTGGTTCAACAACACCGAATAGTACTGATGAGAATCCTACGTTTACTTATAATGCTACAGGAACTTACACCATCACACTTACAGCGAATAATACCACAGGTTCTGATATGACAACAGCAACCGTGGAAGTAATAGATGGTAATATTCTAACGATCAATTTATTTACCGATGAGTATCCGCAGGAAACTACTTACGAATTGGCAGATGATAACGGTAATGTAATTTTTACAGGCTCAGGGTATATCGATCAGCTTACGCTAAATATAGATGATTTCTGTCTTAATGATGGTTGTTATGTATTTACTATCGTAGATGATTATGGAGATGGCATTTGCTGTGAATATGGTCAAGGTAGTTACGAAATTTTGGACGGTGCCGGCACAGTACTTGGTTCAGGTGGAGAATTCACTACTCAGGAATCTATAAATTTCTGTCTGCCTGTAGGCTCTGCTCCCGATGCAGTGGCAGGTTTTAGTATTAATACAAACCTCGATTACTGTGTTGGAGACGAAGTCGCTGTCAATAATACCAGCCAAAATGCTGATACTTATTCATGGACAGCAACAGGTGCCACACCAGCTACCAGTACAAATGCAGACCCTGTTTTTGTGTATAATACAGCTGGTACTTTCACGATCGAATTAACCGCCACCAATTCAACAAGCAGTGATATGACTAGTCAAACTGTAACGATCAATCCACAACCAATGACCAGCGCTATTTCCGGTGCTGCTGCTGCTGGTAATGGTACAGTTGAAAACTATAATGTTACACTGACGGGTGGTTCTACTTATAGCTGGGATATTACTGGTGGAACTCAGGCTTCAGGCGGTACATCGAATAACATCAGTATCATGTGGGATGACATGGGCGCCACTGGTCAGGTTTGCGTAACCGAGACTAGCAATGCAGGTTGTGAAGGTATTCCTGTCTGTCTTATCGTCGATTTGATGGAAGTTAGCACCTCAGATATTGAGCTGACTAAAGGATTACGCATTTTCCCAAATCCGACTACAGGAATGTTGTTCATTGAGTCTAACGAAGCTCCTGAGCAAATTCAGGTATTTGATATTCTTGGTCAGCAATTAAAAACTGCTAATACACAAAGTAATACTATTGATCTGACAACTTTCAGTACAGGTGTTTACTTAGTAAAAGTCACTTACGATGAAGGTTCAGTTACCAAACGTATTGTCGTAGAATAATAAAATAGTCCATAGTTGATGGTCGATAGTCCATGGTTAAGCTAAAATGCAGCCATCGACTATGGACTATCGACCATGGACTCCTTTAACTTCTATCTCTTTGCCTAAAAGACTCCAATAATTCCAACTCGCTGCCCTCTTTATTCGCAAGCCACGAAGCAGCCTCCTGAACTGGAATACTCGGATAATACCTATCTCTGGCATCATGTACGTATTTCAGGATAATAAAAGCATTGAACCACCTAAAAAACCGCTGTTCAAAACTGGTTAAATTGGCGGTATTTCGTTTTATTTCAGCCCATTTATTATAAAAATTATATTGCAATAAAAAAGTACGAATGCTATCTGGCAAGCTGTTAATTCTATCAGAGAGATCAACTTCATTTAAAGTATAAAAATCACTGACCTGTTCTAAAAAAACCTTTAAATCCTTAAAAACATTCGGATGATAAGCCATATAGCGGCTTTGTGCATCCAGCATATCCTGAATCGCTTTTCCCGTACCAAAAGGCACCCGATGTGAGGGACGTGGCGAAGGGATAACTCTAGTCGTTTTAAGCTCCGTAAAATTGCCGAGTGGAATAAATTTGTGTAAGAAATAAAAATCTTCGCCAGCTTTACGCCGATTCATACCGCCCTGTCGCTGATAAGCATCTGCCCGCACTGCCATGCTCGACCCGATGGTCTGATAAGCATGAGGAAAGCCCGAAAAACGCAAGGCATGAACATAATAACGCAGGTAAAGTTCGTATTGAATAATAGAAGAATAAACTTCCTTAGGAAAGTCAGTCCCCTGAGTTGGGTGTTCATAATAAATGCTACAAGCCGAGCTGTCAGGATTATTTTTGAAATGACTTTCAATAGCTTGCAGGTAATTTGTATCACAATTAGAGTCAGCATCAAAACATGCAATGACGCCTTGTGGGTTCCCAGCCATTTCTAGTCGTCGCACCGCTTCGTCCATCCCAACCTTTCGGGCTAAGCCTACGCCGGCATGTTTTTTAGGCAGATCAGGATGATACAAAGCAAAGCACCTAAAACGGGCATCAGTATACTCTCTAATCCATTCTTCAACTGCTTTAAGAGTCTCTGCATTTCTGGTTTTAACAGTATCCGAAGCCACTTCTGAGCTATTGATAACTATAATGACTTCCACACTTCCTGGCGGAGCAGCACAATTGCGCAAAGCCTGCAAACTAGATACAGCATCCGGCTCATCATGGCAGGGAATAACTATGACCATACTCAAGTCAGGAGCAGGTGTTTCCATAATTTGAGGAGGTAGAAAAGCATGTTTTTGAAGGTACTTGGTCATATGGTTTTTTGTTTGCGTTGGGTTGAATATACAAATTTTATGGTACCTGCGCCTTTTTCGCCGCCCGCGTGTGGATTCGGCGAAAAAGGCGAGCTGTGCGATTGAATTAAATCATCGAAGAAGACGTAATAATGTTACTCCTTCAGGGTTCTAAAAGACGTTTTGTGATAATATTGCTATAATCATTTCATCCCTCCAGAATTTTTTTGGTGCATTTCAAAACTTCGCATAAAGTCCAAATATAGTCGCAAGGCATTTCAAAAATGAAAAGCAAAGCTTATAAATATGCAGGCAGCAATGATATAAACGAAGTGACTTGGTATGATAAAAATAGTGATAATAAAACACAGCCAGTAGGGTAAACGTATAAAGATTATTTCCTATGTAAAAGGTATTATAATAAGTTGCTATACACTTTTGCTAAAATGCTGAATTATCCCCCTTTGGAGGGGGTGAAGGGGGTGGAATATTGGTCAATTTTACTCTTTGTCCACCCCCTCCGCCCCCTCCAAAGGGGGAAATTGTCAGCCAATTTGAAAAGTGTATAGTAACTTAGTATTATAAATGCAATTATTCACCACAGATAGCACAGATTATAGTACAGAATTCGATATCAATCTGTGTATCCCGATAACTATACGGGAGTGTCCATCTGTGGTTAAATACGTGTTTTTTCTTTTGGTGCGTTTGCCCTAGGGAGAAATTGCTTTGCAATTTTTATTTCTGATTTCGATATTCTGCGGTTCTTTTCTCTTACTTTCAAAATGGGAATTGCTGTTGTGTTTCTATATCCCATCATTCCCCCATACCAACTAACTTCTGAATACCATCCACGATCAAATCCAGGTCTTCCGGGTAATCTACATATTTGATGCGCTTATCATCGTAGCCCCACATACTGACGGTGACCACTTTTCTCAAAGAACCATACTGTACAGAAACCCGGAGGGGGATGGGCGTGGGCTTAGCACCTTTGCGTTTCGCACAGTCGGAATTGGTACAGTCGTATATTTTTTCGTAATCAAAGAATTTTTTATTGACAATGAATTTGATCAAGCGTTCCATGTCTTCACGATTGACGTCTTTAGTCGTTTTGACCAGTCCATTATTGACTGTTTCGTATTCTTTGACCAATTTACCGCTATTGCGCAAAATTGTGAAATCTTTGATTACTGGGTCTAATCCACCATAAAATCCACCACCAATAACGGCTATTTCTATGAAAGTATCTGCTTCTTCTGGTTTGTAACGACGCTCAAAACGATCTTCTCGTTTCACTTCTTTCTTCTCTCGCTTGGCTTTACGTCTGGCACGGCGTTTTTCTCTTCGTTCCTCTCGTCTACGGCGGTCATTCTCTTTTATGGCTTCCACCTGAGCTTCTGCTATAGCTTTATCCATTGAAACTACATCAATATCTGGCAACTCATTCGCTCTTTTTACGAAAGGTGCATCTTCATCCCTTACTTTGACATAATGATATTGGTAAGAAGCTTTGCCTAATGAAAATTCAAGTACGAGCGTGCGTTCACTCAGTTCGGCAATTCTCCACCAGCGTATATTTCGGAATTTATAAAAAATCTCATTTTGTGCTTCATTCAATACCCAGGGACCAGAGGCTTTTCTACCATTCAGATAATGCTCGAATGTATAGTCGTGACGTAGGTGTAAATAATAAGCATAGGAGGCATCTGCTTTATGCACGAGGGTATTCGTTTCCGCATGTGCAGTGTAAGTATATCTCCATTTAGTTTCTATCAGATTATTTTCATTAATCGGGGGATAAACACGCACAGGGATGGAATCTCGCTGTGCCTGAATAGCACTTGTCAATAGAATTGCAGTTACTAATACAATATATTTTCTTAACATTTCCAAATGTTGTAAACACTCATTTATAGCAAAATATACCCAGGTATATCATAAATCAATGGCAAAGATAGCACCAGTCAGGTATTTTCTAGTTATTATTTTCATAAAAAAACGATATGTACTTTACAGAGCATGTATAAAATCCTAAAGAAGTTGTTTAAAACTTAAAAGTACAAATTCCAAAACAAGTCTTAGCCCGTTTTGGAATTTGTATTTTGAATTGGAAGCTGGGAACAACTTATTTTATTAGACTAAAATTTTAGCCCTACAGTTGCCATGATGTTTGTTAAACCGATCTGATTATTCACCTCCTGTGAATTAGGCGAGGCTACTGTTGTGTAGGGAACATACAATTCTTTCTGTAAAGAACGAATAACCGCTAGATCCAGATAAATAGAATTTGGGCGTATGCCCAAGCCAAAACTTAGATTCTGACGAACAGCACCTATCGTTTCAATATCAGCAGCAAAAGGGCTTCCATAATAAGCATAACCAGCCCGTACACGAAGTAATTTGTAAACATATTCTGCGCCGAGACGTACATTGAGTGCATGTGTATATTTATCTTTTATCAAGCCATTGACTTCATCTGCATAGCCTGTAAAACCCGGATATAGGTCGGTATCAAAAGAATAACGGCTACCGCCATAATTTACCCATTCTACATCCGCTGAAACAAAGCCCATTTTCTTAATAATAGCTGCACCACTGGCTACTACACGCCATGGGTTTCTTAATTCATAATCTACCAATTCTGCGACAACTTCATTTACATTTTGAACAGGGCCTTGTGTCTGGTCATAAGTGAGGTTAGTAGACATTTCCACAGAAAACTCATCAGTCAAAGTCATTCTGGTCGGTGTATGAATAGCCAAACCAACACGATACATTCTGTTGATTCGATATATAGCGCCTAATTTAAAATTAATACCGATACCCGTTGTATTGAACCTTTCTTCGAAGAGTACACTATTAAAAATCGGATACTGATCTTCATCATCAACCTCCCTGTAAAGTGTATTCTGGCGATAATTCAAGATCGGTAAACCCAATGTACCACCAAAGAATAATTTATGCCTGTAATTTCCCGCTAAGGCAAATGCCAGTTCATACAAAGAGCCTTCAGATGTAAAACTTTCTCTTTTTTCTATGATATTACCTGCTCCTAGGTCAGCAGCATAAGAAGTCAGGTCATTTTCATCAGGATTAAAGATGAAATCTGTGTCATAGGCAAGTCCTTCATAGAAACTATTGAGCTGTTCAGGGAACAAGCCATTTGCTCTTTCTAAAAAACTCTCTGAAATGGTTCCTGCTGTCGAGCCTCTGTAAGAAAATCTTTTATCAAAATTGGCAAGTTGGTTATAGCCAAAACCAAAATTGAAAGTTTTCCAGTCATCTTCAGGGTTTTCATTGACTTTAGCAAAAGCTGCACCTACGCTTCCAAAGCGAAATTTATTATAATTAGTTGAATTAGATTCTCCTCCAAATTCTGATTCTACATTACTAAGTAAGAATCCCGGGCTAAGTACAAGTTCTGAAGTTCTGAATACACCTAATCCGGCAGGGTTTATATTATAAGTAGAAATATCGCCTCCAAGCGCACCGAAAGCGCCGCCAACACCAAGTGCACGAGCAGTTGAGCCGTGATAAATACGAGCATAATTGAGGGCATCAACATCTGTTTGAGCCTGTGTATAGGTCAGCCAGCATACAGCAATGGCTGAGAAAAAAAAGTGTCTGAACATATATGAGTGGTTTGAGATTGTGAATTTATTGAATAAAAAGCTATAAAAAAAGGTGGAATTAAACAATTTTAATTCCACCTTCCTGTACATGGCGTTTTATAACGCTATGAGTATCTTAATTACCTCTACGTCCGCCACTGCTGCTGCGAGTTGAACTCTTTGGAGAGCTGGAACTGCGACTTGGGCTGTAGCTTGACCTGTTGCTTCCTGAGCTTGATCTGCTAGACTTGTAAGAGGAATTACTTTTACGTGGTGTATAGCTTGGTTTGCTAGAAGAACGATTAGATCTGTTGTAAGTAGGCTTTGAACTTCTTGTATTATTAAAGAAAGTTCTTGACTTCTTAGTACGTGTAGTCGTTGTTGTAGAAGGCTTCGTTGTCGGACGAGGCTTTGCTTCTGTTGGTCTTTGGTCAGGCTTATCTATAGGATAAACTTCTTTTACACCTGGCTTCATGCCAACTTCTTCTGTGGTTTGACCTGGATTAACATTGTAAACAGAATTGTCTGTTTGGTTTTTACCTAATGTTGGGCGATCACCTGTATAAGTTCCTGCGCTTGTTGTTCCTGGGCGTACACCCCCGTTGTTAGTGCCTGCGCCACCAGTGCTATAGTTGCTTGGGCGACTTGGACGTGGGGTAGAATAGTTGCTGTTACCTGGCGTAGATGCTGCATAATTTCCACCATATGCGCTTGGTGGGCAGTAATCATTGCCGTAGCCATATCCGTAGCCACCATACCCGCCAAAGGTATTGAAGTTATTAAATCCATAGCTGTAAGGATTATTAAATCCACCAAAATAAGGATTGCTATTATAGTACCCTGCAAAATAAGGATTAGCACCATAATTGTATGGATTATAAGCCCAATTATTCCAGCGAGATGGTCTGTAATAATTATAATAAGAATACGGAGAACCAAAAGTTACATACACATTGGTACCAGGAGTAGCACCATAGTAGTATGAATCTGTGTAACAAGGATCATAGTAGTTGAAACCGCGATAAGAATTGCGGAAGCGACGTACACGTGTAGAATAGCAGTAATTGCAATCATCTTCTTCTACTTCGTAGGCGTAATCATCTTCAGAGTAATCTTCAGATACTTTTGCATAAGTATCTTGGTAGTAATCATCGGATGGATCGTAATACAAATCATCCTGAGCGATAGCAGAACCCATGAAAGCGGTCATAAGAACGGCTACAAGATATAAAGCTGATTTTTTCATGTTATGAAAAGTTTTGTTATTGCGTAAATCGAAACTCTTAAAAAAGAGAAATTTTATTTGCTACTTTTGTGACGTTTCTAGCGTACAAAAGGTTCTTCTAAATTACTAATAAATGGTGCGGGAATCAAAGTTTTTGAAAAGTTTAACATATACCCGCCATCTTGAATTTGGCTTTTTAGCCTATCAACGGAACTTTTTTCCGTCGGTTTTACGTATTGATAGAATCAAATAATGTACCAATTTTTGTTGAAAGAATGTATTGGAGTGCGCCTTGTGTTGAAGTACTAATGTAAAATAGAACTACAACACATCAACACTACAACACATCAACACCACAACACAATAATAAAATGTCAAAAGAAATCACAAGCAGATCGGAAGACTATTCTAAATGGTATAACGACATTGTAAGAAAGGCTGGTTTGGCAGACCACTCTGCCGTACGGGGTTGTATGGTTATTAAGCCATACGGTTTTGCAATATGGGAAAAGATTCGTGACCAGTTGGACAGTATGTTCAAGGAAACCGGGCATGTTAATGCTTATTTTCCTTTATTTATACCAAAAAGCTTTCTGAGCAAAGAGGCTGAGCACGTAGAGGGCTTTGCTAAAGAATGTGCCGTTGTTACGCATCACCGCCTGATGAATGACCCGAACGGCAAAGGTGTTATTGTAGATCCGGATGCAAAGCTGGAAGAAGAGTTGATCGTACGTCCGACTTCTGAAACAATTATCTGGAACACCTATAGGGATTGGATCAGTTCTTATCGTGATCTGCCTTTGTTAATTAATCAATGGGCAAATGTTGTGCGTTGGGAATTGCGTACAAAGTTGTTTATGCGTACAGCAGAATTTTTATGGCAGGAAGGGCATACTGCACATGCTACTAAAGATGAAGCGGTACAAGAAACCTTGACAATACTTGACATTTATGCCAAATTCGCTGAAGAATACATGGCGGTGCCTGTGGTAAAGGGTATTAAAACGGCTAATGAGCGTTTTGCTGGTGCCGAGGAGACTTATACCATTGAAGCGATGATGCAAGACGGGAAAGCTTTACAGTCAGGTACTTCTCACTTTTTGGGACAAAATTTTGCGAAAGCATTTGATGTAAAATATTTGACACAACAGAACAAGCAGGAATATGTGTGGGCGACTTCCTGGGGCGTTTCTACTCGCCTAATGGGTGCTCTGGTCATGGCACATTCTGATGATGAAGGTTTGGTTTTGCCTCCAAAACTGGCTCCAATACAAGTTGTTATTATTCCAATTCCAAAGCCAAATGAGCAGATCGACGCAGTAGCAGAAGACATCATGGCTAAACTAAAAGCTGTTGGTGTTACGGTTAAATATGATACGGATAAGAAAAAACGCCCGGGCTTCAAGTTTGCCGACTATGAGATGAAAGGGGTGCCTGTTCGTATCGCTATTGGCAAACGAGATTTGGAGAAAGGCGTAGTCGAGGTGGCTCGTCGAGATACCAAAGAAAAATATACAGAACCGTTGGAAGGCATTACGGATCATATTCAAGAACTGCTGGGGCATATTCAGGATAATATTTTCAAAAAAGCCTACGATTTCCGTAAAGAACATACTACCGAAGTAGATACTTGGGAAGATTTTCAGAAAGCGATTGAGAATAAAGGTGGATTTGTTGCTGCGCATTGGGATGGAACGACAGAGACGGAAGTCAAGATCAAAGAACTGACTAAAGCGACAATTCGTTGTATCGCACTAGATCAGGAGGAGGAAGCTGGCAAATGTATTCTTACCGGTAAGCCTTCGAGTAAACGGGTTTTGTTTGCTAAAGCTTATTGATGGGAGACCGCCCCTCTGCCGATAGTTATACGGCATGAGAGATGAGAGACCGTATTGCAGGCGATATTGAGAGAGGTAATTTTTTAGCTTTTTTTAATTAAATATCTAATCACAATATTCCCATTGAGCAGGTAATTTGAGCCATTTTACCTGCTCAATTTTTTTAATGCCTTCTGGCACCCTTTCATTATCTACCACATACACCGGACGATCTTCAGCTATCAAACGGGTGATTTTCAATGAATCGGTCATGTTGCGATAAGCAATATAATCATGGTGAAACATCATTTTCAAAGGACAGGGAGCATTGAATACAATTGCTTGTTCGGGTAATTCGACAGCTAATAATTCTTCTTTTGCTGTAAAAGCATTTTCACGCATATCAAAAGGCTTAATTCTTTCTATGCTGTAACGTATAGCCAAAATAAAAACACCGAGAACCAGTATTTGACATAATACTTTTTTAAAAGTAGGAAGACGAGGTAATATTTGCCATAAATGCTGTACAAATAGTGCAATTATTATAAAATAAGCTGGAAAAGTAAACAACAAATAGCCCTGCATTTTTGTGCTGACCAATGAGAAAAAGATAAAAGGAATACCTATCCAGGTCAGCAGAAAAAGTGCTTTATTGGATATGCTCTGTCGATAAGCCTGGTAGCCCCACCAGATAAGTGCCAGATAGATCAGTTCATTCACCGTTATTCTGATATTATTGATAAAAAACCACCAGGGTTTTCCATGTCCATCAAGTCCTTCTGTGATATGTCGGTAATTGTGTAATTGTTCCCAGAGATATTCTTCAGGGTAATTGAAATAGGCATACAATTGCCAGGGCAAAGCAATCAATAGAGTAGTCAAACCCATCATAACAAGCCCCTTGAGTAATTGAATTGGCTTCCGATCCTGATAATTTAAAATTAGAAATAAAGGAAAAACAATAAGTGCAGGCAGCCATTTTGATAATATAGCCAGTCCGCAGGCAATACCAGCTAAACCTAAATAATACAGTCTTTTCTTTTTATGATTCAGAACAATAAGCAGAACTGACAACTCAATGAAAAACATAAAAAATACATCAATATGCTCCGTAGCGACTCGCCCTGATGTAATTTCGACAACTAGTCCATTGAGCGCAAAAAGCAGGGCAGCGATAAGCCCTACAGGTTCATTGTAGAGATATTTTCCTATTAGAAAGGTCAATAAAATACAAAGCGTAGATAATAAAACAGCAGGTAATCGGGCAGTTAGTTCATATACCCCGAATAGTTTCATAGAAAGCGCCATTGTCCACATGGGCATCGGCTGCTTGTGCAACCACACTTCTCCTCCCGTTATCCAATCTTTATAACTATAATCGAGTACATGCTCTTTGTACAGTTTGGGGTGAAATGGCTGCTCCATCATATTTTTGGCTACCAGCGCATGATAGCGCTCATCCCAATCGTGTAACATAGGATCGCTGGCAGTATAGAGACGCAAGACCAGACCTAATATTATAATCACTGACAGACTCAGTGCAGACTTCCCCGTTTGATACAAGTAGTAAGTCAAAGCACTAAAACTTATGGTGATTAAAATAATTCCTATGCTTGCCCAGATGCCCATATTTGTTCAGAAGGTCGATAGTCGATTCCTAATAATTATCGGGAATCGACTATCGACCTCCTTTTTTATCGACGATGACTTATATTCTTCTAATATGCTTATGGTCGAATAATAACCAGTCGTTTTGTTGCCAGTATATTTCCATTCGCATCCATCACATTATACAGATAAGTACCTGCTTTCAGTCGGGATACATCCAGAGGAATATTACTATTTCCTGATAAATACACAGGTTCTTGTATCAATACATTACCTAATAAATTGAAAACATTGATAGTATATTCACCAGTATCAAAACCTGTCATTTCTATACTCACGTCATTAACAGCCGGATTTGGATAAACTTTCATTTGCACATTATTTTGTGCTACATTCTTTATTGGTATAAGGGTGTCCGGTACTTTAAAACGTGGTTTTGCTACCATTGCTGTAGGATCACTTACATTAGGAATGAGGTTAAACTCCATGATAGGCTCCAATTCAGTATTGCTGATGAACATAACTGTTTTTAAAGTATCATATCCCAATCCATCGAGATATGGTTCAGCATTTTGCCAGTTACCAAAAGCAAATGCCTCTACTTCTGAATAACGGTATTCTGTTTGCTCTACCCGCAACACATCCCATGTTCCATATGGCGTAGTAAAAGTCCCCCAGCCATTCACTTCATATTCTATTGTACCGGATAAGTTTATTCTGCCTGAGTCAGCTACAACAGAAAAACCACTAATGGTTACAGTAAAAGGACCTGACTCTGCATAGAAAGCATAGCTATCTGTAAATGTATCTCCGTAAGTCATACCTGGAGGTAACATCGTCTGGGTAGGTGCGTAGGGTGCTATAATTTCCAGATCAGGCGCTTCGTCTGCATATGGCTGACCAGAATAACCCAATACTTTAAGGCTGTCGTTATCAATTTCAAAATAATAACCTTCTCTGCCTTGAAAAGGACCATACAGGTCGGCAGTTGGGAAACTTGCTGATTCACTGCCTGCCGATGCTATTTCATAAGAAGAGCCATATAAACCATCTGTCTGCACCACACTCATATCCCATGTTTTGTTGGCACCCGGACCAAGATCGTAGGCAGGTTCTTCAAACCAATAAAACTGGGAGTCTATACCCATTGAATATCTTTCCCCTAACTGGGGCAGATGCTCTGTTCCCAGTGTGATTTGCGCTTGAGCTGTAAAGCTACCAGCAACAAATAATAATGCTATAAGTAGTTGTTTTTTCATTTTCAAACTGTGTTTTATTGTTCTCGTGATTTAACTATTTCTGAATAATGTCTGCTATTTATACGTTGAAATTACAACAATAGTGCCATCACGTTTCATTTTTTCCAAGTAAATCGTAAAGTGCCTTACGAATTTTGCTGATGTCGGCAGGTTGGCGGATACCCTGACTATTAAGCACTTCTTCGATGTGGATTAAAATACGATTTACATCTTTGACTTCCCTTTTAAACTGTATTTCACTCAGCTCATCCAGTTTAGCAGATAACTCATTAAGTTGGACTTGTTTGTCAATAAGTTGTTGTTGGTCAGTCTTAAGCATTTCCCTGTATATCTGACTACGCTGCGTTAAAGTTAGCAGATTATTAATCAAATTTTGTAGTGTAGATAATTGTTCTTTATCAGGATACCTGCTTTCTCTATCTTTTTGTTTGAGTTGATACCTTAGGTCGGATAGTTCAATTTCCAGTGGTATGATTTCGCTATTCAGCTTATGTTTTTCTACCAGATCGTCACTTTTCGCTTTCGCTATTCTAAGAACAGTTAAAGCTTCTACGACTACTCTTTCACGCTTTTCCAATTCACGAATATTGAGTTCTTCCAATTCTTTTTCCCGCCTGATCTGTTTCTGACGGTGTTCTATAGCTTCACTTAAGGCTGAAATCTCTCTTTTTCTACCTTCACTTTTCCGAATTTCATCATCTATCTGGCGAATACGCTCACGAAGCATGGCATCGAAGCTATCCATCGTGTCCTGTCTTTGTGTCTGTAGGAATTGGTCAGCTAAATTTTCACCGAGTACCATGTAGGAATTGAATTGCAAATCCTGTTGCCTCATTGTGGAATCATACACATTAGGAAAGTCAGGATGGCTACGGTGATAATCTAGTACACTATCCGGTAATTTGGTGCTTAGTTTTGATTTGATATAATACAAACGCCCTTTTGTACCATCGTCATAACTAATTTGACAACTTAGTACATTTTTATCACATAAATTCAAATCACCTATATGGTGATCGCACAGCGGAGCGCTTACAAATTTTTCGCCCAGACGAGCTTTATAACGATTGGCAATGCCCCGAATAGCTGGCAAATCCAGATGACCAGGAATCATATCTTCAGAGCTTCTAAAATCACAGACGATAATATTTTTGCAACGACGCTGTAGTAGAGGTGTTAGTCCCCAATAATCACCAGTATGAATACCGCCCGATACATTAACGGCATGCGACCGTGTAGAAAAACGATTCATAAATTCTCTTATAAAATTCATAAACCGGCTTTTACCTCTGGAATGTTTAGGGTTTTTTTTGCGATAATACCAGGGATTAGGCAGCCAGGTACCTAGCCGCAAACTCAATAAGGTAAAAATAAATGCCTGAGCATAGAAACCATGTACGCCCATACCCGAATGAAAACTAGCAGACGATGCTGTCATGGCATCTGCCAGTGTGATACTACCGTTTTCATACACTTCGGATTTAATAAATCCTGTTTTTCTGGAACCAATAAAGTATTTACTGAAAATAAAAGGCAATGCTCTTTGTTCACTTGCCATATCATCTGCTGATGCATGTACATTGAGCGAAGCATTTAATATCAAATAAGGTCCCTGTTCATTGTCGTCGAGTATTTTGTGTAGTGGTAAGTCTGTATCATCACGTAAAGGGCGGCGGTGCTCTGTGATGGTAGATAAGTACATTTTTCCATTTCTATTCTTGAAATGTTTGTACAGATTGGTGTGTTTTATATTGCGTATAGATAAGCCTAAAAAGAATAGCAAAACCAAAGGCAATGCAGCTCCCAAATAGTACCAGAGTTCATTGTAATCTCCTTCGTGTTCAGACAAATAGAGCAACATTTTACCCATAGCTGCTCCCAAACCTGCTATTGACAATAACAGAAAAAGATTGGGCCAGAGATTTCCTCTCCAGTGCATAGACTTGATCTGAGTGAGTTTTTTTATTCGTCTTGAGGTTAGATATAGACTGATGATAAAGAATAAAAAAGAAGATAATAGAGTAGTCCATCCGCCAGTTAGTAAAAGCGTTATCAATACAAACGGAAAAGTAATTGCGGCAAGCAACATCAAAAAACCTGCTGTGCTGATCTCTGCAACCAAAGCTCGTCGGTTTTGATCTTCTACGGCTAGTTTTCTTGTAATAAAAGACCCGAACATACTAGTAACTAAAACCCCCAGCATCAGAAAAACCGGCATAATAAAAACCTGCCAGTATTGCTCGCCCTTCCCCCATACCAGTAAGCCCAAACAAAACAGGCAAATATAATTCAGAATAAAACCATAATAATAAAATTCATTTACCTTGACTTCTATAGTGATGTTACTAACATTTCTTTTTAATGAAGGACGTAAATAAAATAAGAAAAAAATCAGTGTTCCAAAAGCACCAATACCCGCAGCAATACCCCACAAATAATAAGATGAAGTAAATTCTTCGTTTATTTTTCTAAAAAATTCGGGGAATCCTTCCGTTAGCCAGCCAAATACATCACCCGCGTATTGCCACTTATATACAGGCACTGTCTTATAGTCCATAATGAACTGCTGGAAAGCTCCGTCGGATATAGTAAAAAGGTAAGCATGGTGTAAGGCTACAAAACTCATTAAAATGCAAAGCAAAACAATGCCTCCATAAGAAACGCCAGAAATGCCAATACCAAATAAACCTCTGCCTTTTCCCAGATTCTTCCAGAAACGAGGATTGATATCACGTATGTTTTTTTTCAAATAACTGACCTGTGTGGTAGGTGTGATACCACCGGATGGAGTGCCCTCATGGGGGTTTGTATTAGGGCAAAATGGGGCATTTTCTGGCTGAACACCAAAGGCTCCTTTAATAGATTTTTTCCCTGTCAATAAAGAAGACAAACAGGCTGCCATCAAGCCACTCCCCTCTACTGCACTGAGATAATCAATACGACGAAAGAAGTTTTTTTCCATTAGCTTCTTACTAAAGCCCAACAGCAAAACCCCGGCACGTACGCCCCCACTTGAAGCTGCTATTCCCCAATTCCCCTCTTTGGCTTCCAGCTCTGTAATGTCATTGTTTTTTCGTCTGGTATCAATATACAACTGCTCTGCCTCAACAACTTCGCTGAGACGAGTAGTATGGATTTTATCGTGTATATTATTTTCAGACATACTTGCAAAGATACTCAATTGAACAATAGAATAACGAACAGCAGAATAATTGAATTATGAAGTAGTTCGATTTTTTATTGCTGAATTAAAACTCTTCTTTCTGTTTGAACTTTGAGCGAAAGTTAAGTGCTTAAGTAGTTGTGCTGCCAAGTCGTTGATTTTTAATTAATTACCCCAATCAACTAAGATGCAATATCCAACCTGCTATTTATTTTCAAAGAAAGAAAAAATAGCTAAACCGTAGTTGCGTGAAAAATCAAAATTTTGGTGGGCTTCATAGTTGTGATTAGGGTTGTGTTCCATTACAAACCAGCCGTTTTCATTGAGCAGACCATGCTTGAAAATGAGATTAGGTATGTCATCCATGGTGTTTAAAGCATAGGGTGGGCCAGCAAAAATGTAGTCGTATTTTGCACTTGTTTGAGGAATAAATTTAAATACATCTGCTCTTACAATATTGATTTGCTCCTCTATGTCTAGTGTTTTGGCAGTTTCTTTAACAAACCTAATACAGCCGGGGAATTTATCAACACAAGTAACATCCTGACAGCCTCTTGAAATAAATTCATAAGAATGGCTTCCTGTTCCGCAAAACAGATCCAGCATTTTAGTTGCTTCAAAATCAATGCTATTCGTTAGAATATTAAACAGTGCTTCTTTAGCAAAGTCTGTCGTTGGTCGGGTAGGCCATTTTTTTGCTGGAGGGTTGAAACGTCTACTTTTAAATTTTCCACCTATTATGCGCATGCTGTTTAAGTTGTTGGAGCTTAATTGAAAATCATTCTATGAGTAGTTTTAAACCAAGCATATCGAAAAAAGTCGTCGTATCTACTTTTTCAAAGGCTTTTCCAAACTCAAAAAAAGAAGGCTGAGGAACTCGATCAACATATTTAATATAGCGCCTTAATACCTCTTCACATTCTGGCTGTGAAGAAAATTCACCACTATAAAAAACAGGTGTCTTGCCAGCATTAAGATTCAATTGATTAAAAACCAGAATAGCGTAATAAGCGATATCGAGCGGGCTACGCCAATGAAAAGTATTCGCAAATAATAGTTTCTGATACTCAAAAACAGCTATTTGTAATTCACGACCAGTCATATGCATGAAAACCTGTTTTCCCATTCCAGCATTACACTGCTGATAAAGCGCCAATAAAGCCGACATAGAGCTATAACAACTTTCTTCTGTAAAATAGTTGTTTAATAAGTCGAGAATTTCTTCATGAAAACGGTGTACCAAACGCGTCTTAAGCCCCTTCAAAGCATCAGCCAAAACAACAGATTTTTCCTGTTCGGAATGGCTATGAATGATATATTGGTCATTTTGCCCAGGATCGTACAATTTATCAGGAATCAAGGTATAGGTATGCCCAATCAATCCGACACAAGTATTTTTATAGTTGTTTTGAAGTAGGTGGTCTTCAACAAAAGTACGGCGCAATGCCTCTTTGAGTTGGAGATAGTTGTGGTTTGGAAAATGATAAGTTTTAAAAGCTACAACTTTTTCCTCATTAGCTATCAAATAAAAAAACCTGTCCATACCAGCAAGTATGAACAGGTCGTATGAATTTGTAGCATGTACGTTGAACATAGGCTCAACTACTGTATAATTCTCGTTTAATTCCAATCCCCTGCTGTTGTTGGCTTAGTCAAATCACCAAACCCAATGGCATAATACTTCTCAGTTGGGTCGTCAGGATTATAGAATTTGTCGTAAGACTTATACTTCGGATCAGCATAGGCTCCCATGAATTTTTTCACTGGTGTCTGTACTCGTAATACAGGCACAGTAGTACTTTGGTAAAGAATTTCTTTAGCCGTAAGGTCAAATTGTTCCTGATTGTTTGTGTAAGGTACATATGACAGAACATCCAAATCAATACCTAATTTCTGAATGGAATCATTTGCCATTACAAAAGATGTTTCATACAACACCTTCTGTCCTGTCGGATCATCAGGGTCTCCGAATACCTTGGTAATTTCAAAGGAATCGTTTCTAAGTACTTCAGCTAAAGTGTCGAAAGAATGAGCATACTTTCCGGTAATTCCCAGAAAACACTGCTGTGCAGTACGAATAGTTTGCAATTTTTCAACGACTGCATCGATTCTGGTGTCTTTTTCTGCTTTAAACTTAATTGGTTCGTAGATACTGTTGATTAGCAGGTAACCTAACAGAAAGATTAGTGCAACAAGCACGATATTAATAATCAGTTTCATAGATTGTGTAATTTCATAATTATTGTCAGTCTCCGCAATATTACTATTTTTTGTTGAAATTCTGACAAGTAAACAGTCAATAAATTTAAGCTTGGCTGCTTTCGTTTGTTTGTTTAAATGGAGTTATGTCGGCAATATTAGCCCTTGTGTAGAATTATTAGAACCGAAAACGCCTGTAATATGTTGTGTTTTCAAGTGTTAAAATGACCTGTTTTCGCTAAATTTTTCTTAGCATTGCAGTCTTTTTCGGTCTATGTAAGGATTTAGAACGTGTTTAAGTTTCCCTCAATTGGCTCACTTTCGCTCAATCATGGAAATTTAAACCCGTTCTTAGACCAGTAATTTATAAAATAATCAGTTGTAGTCTTTTGATTACAAACGTATAAAAATAACAATGGATAGAAATACAACTATCGGTTTTATCTTGATTTTTGGCTTGCTTATGGCAATGAGTTGGTTTAATCAGCCTACTCAGGAAGAGATAGAACGTCGAAAATTTGTTCAGGATTCACTGCGCCAGGTACAAGTTCATCAGGATAGCTTGAAAAAACTGGGACTTACAGAAGCTGAAGTAGCAAAAGAATCAGCAGAAAAACAACTCACCACCTTACCCGATTCTGTTCGTCAGCAAATAGCGAACAGCAAACTGGGCGTATTTGCTCCGGCAGGAGTAGGTGCTGAGGAAGATGTCGTATTGGAAAATGACAAAATGAAAATTGTCTTTACGACAAAAGGAGCCAGAATAAAAAATGTAGAACTCAAAGGCTATCAGAAATGGGTAAGGGATAAGTTGGATATTTATCACAAAGAACAACTGAACATCCTTTCTGATGAAAAAAATAAATTTGAGTATAAATTACCTGTAGGCTCTGCTGAAAGTCGTGAAGTTTTTACCAGCGATCTATATTTTACACCTAGTATTTCAGGCAATACAATCAGCTTTAAAGCTGATGCGGGCAATGGGCGCTATCTTGAACAGCGTTTTACTGTAGAAGACGGTAGCTACATGGTAGATTATGACCTGAATTTTGTTGGCTTAGGAGATGTCATTTCCAGAGACAAAAATAGCATTGAACTGAAATGGGTCAATTATCTAAACAAACTGGAAAAAGACGCTTCTGCCTATAATGAAAAAAATCTCTCAACAGTATATTACAAAGAAGCTGATGAGCATCCGACTTACTGTAGTTGTCGTAGCAATGACGAATCAGAAACCGATAAACCAGTCAAATGGGTCTCTCACGCCCATCAGTTTTTTAATTCTACCCTGATCGCAAAAGAGCAATTTGGCGGGATTTATACCGAAACAGATATGCTGGAAAGCGATAGTAAGGAAATTAAAAAGCTAGTTAGTAATATTCAAATTCCGTATAAGCATCAAAGTAATGAAACTTTTGCCATGCAGATGTTTCTTGGTCCCAATAAGTACGACCTGCTGAAAAGTTATGATATCAGCATGGAACAGATTGTACCTTTCGGATGGAGTATTTTTGGTTGGATCAATCGCCATATCTTCCGCCCTATGTTCAATTTCCTGGCTGGATTTATTAGCAATTACGGTATTGTTATTCTGTTCTTGACCCTGATCGTGAAAATGATTCTGTTCCCACTAACCTACAAAATGCTGTATTCACAGGCTAAAATGGGCGCACTCAAGCCGGAAATCGCTAAACTCAAAGAAAAGCACGGCGAAGACCCGCAAAAAATGCAAATGGCTCAGATGGCTTTATACAGAGAAACAGGCGTGAGTCCTCTAGGAGGGTGTATGCCTATGTTATTGCAGATGCCCATCTGGTTTGCTTTATATCGTTTTTTCCCGGCTTCTATAGAATTTCGACAGAAAAGCTTCCTGTGGGCAGATGATTTGTCTTCATGGGATTCTATCATGAATCTGCCTTTTGATATTCCGATGTATGGAGCACATATTAGCTTGTTTACTTTGTTATGGGCTGGTACAACCATCTTATATTCTTACTACAATAGTAAACACATGGACTTCAGCGCCAATCCTATGATGCAGTATATTCAGTATATCATGCCGATATTCTTTATTCTGTTTTTCAATAGTTTCGCATCAGGTTTGAGTTGTTATCTGTTCTTCAGTAATCTTATCAATATTACCCAGACAATAGTAACCAAGAAGTTTGTTATTAATGACGATAAGATCAAACAAGAACTGGATGCCAACAGGAAAAAACCTAAAAAGAAAGGAGCTTTTCAGCAAAGCCTGGAAAAAGCTCTGAAAGAACAACAGTCCAAAACGGAGACCGCTAAGAAGAAAGCGGCGAAAAATAAGAAAAAATAAAACAGAACTGCCGAATGGCAAAATGGAGAATGTCGAAGTGAAGGACAAGAATTGCCTTGCAATTTCTCCCCTTACTTCGACATTTGTTTTTCTTGCTCTCTAAAGTCCGGCTTTAGCCGAAATTTCCATCATACGGTTGATCGGAGCAATACCATCTCTGATAATATGTTCCGGTAGTATAATTTCAGGCAATTCATGTTTCATACAGAGATATAATTTCTCCATTGTATTACGCTTCATATGCGGACATTCATTACAGGCGCAGGTATTGTTAGGCGGTGCAGGAATAAATGTTTTATTCGGCGAATATTTCTGCATCTGATGCAAAATTCCTACCTCAGTTCCTACAATAAAAGTATCGGCATCACTCTCTCTGGTATAACGAATCAATGAGCTGGTAGATCCAATAAAATCAGCAATTTCAAGTAATTGTGGCTCACACTCAGGGTGAGCAATGAACTTAGCCTCAGGATGACGATTCAGCAATTTCACGATCTTCTCCATCGCAAAAATTTCATGTACCATACAGGCACCATTCCATAATATCATGTCTCGTCCGGTCTTCTTGACCAGATAAGCACCTAAATTTTTGTCTGGTGCAAAAATGATTGGCTGATCTTCAGGAATACTTTCTATAATATGAACGGCATTTGTAGAAGTACAGACAATATCGGTCAAAGTCTTTAATTCCGCTGTGCAATTGATATAACTGACCACTATATGGTCGGGGTGTTTTGCTTTGAATTTTCGGAAAATATCCGGCGGACAGGAATCAGCTAAAGAGCAACCTGCCTTCAAATCTGGTAAGAGTACTTTCTTCTCAGGACTCAACATTTTAGCTGTTTCTGCCATGAAATGTACGCCCGCAAATACTATAATGTCAGCATCTGTCTCGGCAGCTTTCTGCGACAAACCAAGACTGTCACCCGTGTAATCTGCGATATCCTGAATCTCTGACTCCTGATAATAATGAGCCAGAATAATGGCATTCTTCTCTTTTTTTAGTTTTTCAATTTCTTCTACCAAATCCAGCGTAGGATCTACTTCAATGTCTAAATAACCATTTAGATTCAAATCTGCCTTTGCCGAAGCTATATCTGTCATGTTTTCAATTTTATCTAAGGATTTTAATGTTCTCCGCATTATTATGCATTAATGTTTTTCTGTCCTTAGCGGTAAGTAAATACAATATTTTTGAATTGCAATTTAAGCAACTTATTTATCCATTACAAGACTCGTTCCAAAAGCTCCAAAGAAAAACTTCCATATATTTTAACAAGTTAAATGTCATATTTTAATAACATTTCATTATTTTTCGGATGGTTTCCCCTTAAATCATATAATCATACCATTATGAAAACTAGACTACTAACAATCTTAGCAGGTGTACTGTTCGGATTATCTGCTGTTTATTCACAGACTAATCTTCCGACTGATTTTCCACAATATAAAGATACTGGCAATCGTGAAGCCGACCACGCTACTTATGATAAAGCCAAACAAGTATGGGTAGAAACCAATCCCGAAGCTTATAAAAAAATGGGCGGACAGGTATACGAACCGCCTACCCCAGCCCTTGATCCGGAACTCGACTATGTGGCTTATGAACCTGACAAGTGTGAAGAAGTTGTTCCTCCTCCAATCGTTCCTGCCAATTCTGTAGTTTGGGAATTAACAGATGCTAAGGTCATTGACAAGAACAGTGTTAGTGAATCTACCCAATTACAGGCAGAAATTCGAGAAGAGTTTCTCAGCGAAAAAATTTACTGGAAAATTTCCAAGGAAGGCGTGATATACATGTTTGTCAATGATAAATACAATGCCCATTATCAATTTGAAAAAGAGGATAATAAACTTTTATTATTTCCCCATAAAGAAACAGAATGTAATAATGGTGTAAAGTCTTATCCAATAGAAAAATGGGATGACGCCCAACTGCTCATCAATATGCCTGAAGAAGATGAAGGCAGTACAATTATCTATCAGTTGGCTTTTACTGCACTTTAATATAGTTCTTACCCCCTTTCAGACACCCCACCTAAAGCCCCCTTATATACTTACTTAAACCAAGTGTCATGAAAAGACTATACCTAATAGGATTGCTTTCCTGTATAATCTCTCTATTAAATGCCCAACAAGTTAATTATACCATCACGGTTACCCAGATTCAATGGTTTGAAAATGGAATAGGAGGTGCTTGTCAGGAAGGTGGTACAGAAGAATATACTGCAAAAGTTTGGTTTGATGACAACCTCAATGGTACAGATGTAGGTGGTCAGTGTAGAACTTGTGACAACAATGGAAATTGTACCAGTGAGACAGATTATGTAGTAGGAAGCCGAAGCAATAGCTGCGCAACGACCATCAATATGCGATTTCAGGCATGGGAAGATGACAGGGGAGGTAGATGTGATTATAATATAAACGGAGGTGTTTTTGATAATGATGATGATTGTGGTTGTGGTATTTCTACAGTGGCTAGCATCAATTTCAGAAATAGTCCATCAGGAACTACCTACGGTTATTTTGGATGTAATCAAAATAACCATCGCTTTCTGGTTAGGATCGATTACACAGAAATAGTTGAACCTAATGACGACTGTGGTTCTGCGATTGCGATAGGGGCAGGAGCGACTAATTTCAATCTGCTTGAAGAGTGTAGTGGCCCGGATATTACCTCTTGTGCATTTAATGATTATAATGATGTTTGGTATAGTTATACTTATAATGGAACTTGTCCTTTAAGTAGCTGGAATGTCAATACATTTGGTACAGGTTTCGATACAGCATTGAGTCTCTGGGATGCTTGTGGAGGCAATGAACTTGCCTGTAATGATGATAGTGGCGGCTTGCAATCCAGCATTACAAGAACAGGCTGTATTCAGCCCGGCACAACATACTATATCAGGGTTTCAGGTTATAATGGTGCAGATGGAAGTGGAGTGTTGAACATTGTAGAAACCCCCGAAACGACCAACCCTATCATTAGTTGTCCTTCACAAGGTAATATTACGGCTAATGCGAGTACTTGTATGGCAGCTATTCCCAACTTTACAGGCTCTGCCACTACAAGTGATAATTGTGACAATTCCGTTGCAGTTACTCAGTCTCCTCCGGCAGGGACAATGGTCACTATAGGTGCGCAAAATGTTGTTTTAACAGCAACAGATGATTGTGGAAATACAGCAACTTGCACCGTAAGCTTTAATGTAATAGATGGCAATGACCCTACAATTACCTGTCCTCCAACGCAAAATATAGCAGGAAATGCCAGTTGCCAGGGAAGTTTGGGTAATTATACCGGATTGGCTACCACTAGTGATGCATGCCCTGGCTTTGTAAATGTTACTCAATCGCCTGCACCAGGAGCTCCTGTTACTGGTTCTGGCACAGTTACACTGACAGTTACCGATGCCGCAGGAAATACAGATCAATGCACATTTACAGTCAATGTAACAGATAATACAAACCCCACTATTACTTGTCCAGGAGATCAGTCGCTTGTAGCAGATATAAACTGCCAGGCTAATCTGATGGATTATACCGGACTTGCCACTGCCAGCGATGCTTGTGGAACCGTCAATATCACTCAGTCACCACCGCCAGGAACACTAATCAGTGGAACAACAACAGTTACACTGACCGCTACGGATGGCGCTGGAAATACAAATGATTGTACCTTTGATGTAATACTAGACGATAACTTACCACCAACCTTTGACTGTCCAGGTACTCAATCACTCGTTTTAGCTCCAACTTGTGTTACTGTTTTACCTAGTTTTCCTTTTGCGAATCTGGGTGATAATTGTTCAGGCTTCTTTGATATGACCATCACGCAGTCACCGCCGGCAGGTACACCTATATTTGCTCCACCTTATTCACTGACAGTGACACTAATGGCAACAGACGAAGCCGGAAACAATACTTCATGCGATTTTACCGTAAATCTCATAGATGCTACGAATCCAAATCCAAACTGTCCATCCATGATTACTGTCGAAGGCTGTGGAACGGGAGATATTCTAAATGGTGGAATGACAGCATTAGCTTATAGTGAAACAGCTGTAACGATCACTGAAGCACAATACACAACAGAAGGGGGCACCTTTGTAGAAGCTTGCGGAATTTCTATCATAACATACTCAGACGTTTCATCTGGAACTTGTCCCGTAACAATAACACGTACATTTACTTTTGAAGACGATTCAGGTAATACAAATAACTGTACTCAAACCATCGAAATTGATGATAATATCCCGCCAACACCAATTTGTCAAAATATCACAGTGAATCTGGACGCTACAGGGCAGGCTACAATTACTGTAGCAGATATTGAAAACGGCAGTTCTGATAATTGTACTGCCGCAGCTAACCTTATGCTCTCACTAGACCGAACAACTTTCGATTGTGCAGATGCCGGAATGGGAGTGCCTGTAGTGCTGACAGCAGAAGATGAATGTGGTACTATAAACACATGCACCGCTACAGTAATGGTCGTTGATCCTTTCGGAACCTGTTGCACAACTACTGCCCTTTGTCAGGATGTCACCATACAACTTGATGCAAATGGTATGGCAAGTATATCATCAGGTACAAGTACAATGACTTTAGCCGATGCGAGTACCGAGTTTTCTGGTATTCAAGGTCAAGATGATTGGCTTTATGGTAGTTATCCGGGGAATAATCCAGCAAATTTTACCAACTTACCAAACTATACGGGTTTTGTATGGAATAATGCAGGTGCAGGAACAACGCTTGACTTCCCTCAATTAGATGCTAATGGTGGGCACCCTGGTTTTGAAGGGCCAACTCCCGTAGTTCGTCGCTGGGTGAGTGATTATTGTGGCGAAACGACAATTGCAGGAGATTTTTATGATAGAGATACGAATTGTGGAGATGGAGCGCACGTAAGAATTTATGTAAATGGGACGCAGGTTTATGAATACCTCAATATTCCCGGAGCTTCGGTTTCTTATAGTATTACTCAAACAGTTAATCCTGGCGATCAAGTTGATTTTGTCATTGATCCAATATTTGATGTAGGCTGTGATGATACTCATTTCACGGCTATTATTACTGCGGAAGTAGAGGATTTTATGATTAATAATGGCTCTAATTCTACCTGTGGGATTGCCTGTCTTGAGGTTTCACAAGAAGACTTTACTTGTGATAATCTGGGTGATAATACTGTGACCTTGACAGTGACAAACAGTAATGGTGCTACAGAGACTTGTACGGCAGTGGTGACTGTCGAAGATGTTATTTTACCAACAGCGAGCAACCCGGCTTCAGAATCTGTTCAATGTTCTGCTGATATTCCAACGGCTGACATCAACGTTGTTCTGGATGAAGATGATAACTGCACACCTACAGTTACTTTTGTCAGTGATGTTTCTAATGGCGACTCTTGTCCGGAAGTTGTCACAAGAACTTATAGTGTAACTGACGAAAGCGGTAATTCCGTAAATGTTACTCAAACTATTACAATAAATGATGATACACCTCCTGTCTTGACCACCCCAGTAGATGCAACAGTAGAATGTGATAATACTTTTTCAGGAACTAGTTCCATGACAATTGTTGACGATAATTTTGACAGTAATTCTGGCTGGACTATCAATACGACCGGAGGAAATGGTAATGGAGAAGTAAACTTCAGTGGAGGGCAAGCAGCAATGGGAGAAGCTTCACCAAACGCATCAGGCGCAGCCACAGTTGAAATCTGTCAAACTTTCAATACAACGGGTTTCTCGAATATCATCTTAGACCTGACAGCGTTTCAAAGTAATGCCGGATTTGAAGGAACAGATAATCTTACCATTACCTATGATGCAGGAAGTGGCACAACAACATTGTTGACTGATGCAGAAGTATGGCAAGGAACAGACGGGCAATCTGGTGTAAATGATGGAAACACGACCCCGACAGCCTCAGGCGCCCTGGCACTCTCGGCAGCAGCAGATAATAATGCCAGCCTGATTATTTGTATCAATATCACCGTAAATGATACTAATGAAGATTATTTCATAGATAATTTAACACTTAGTGGAGATGCTCCGTCACCAGCAGCAGATGTAAGTACAGCCAGTATAGGTATGGCAACAGCTACAGATAATTGTGCCGCACCAAATATAAGCTTCGCAGATAATCTATCTACATTAGATGCCTGTGGAATAGGTACATTTGTCAGAACATGGATAGCAACTGATGATTGTGGAAATTCTACTACAGAAACTCAAAATATTACCATAGAAGATAATACCCCACCAATGCTAAGTGCTATGCCAACTGATATAACAGTAGATTGTGTATCAGATGTACCTAGTGATTCTGGAATAACGGCTACCGACACTTGCGATGATATGGTAACAGTGACCTTTACACAATCAGCTTTACCTACCTGTCCCGGCGATGGTACGGTAACGAATACCTGGACGGTAACAGATTGTGCCAACAACACGACAACACATACACAAA
>JAHDFX010000271.1 GCA_020627965.1 Saprospiraceae bacterium
ACAGTTTCTTCACCAAATGGAACTAATACGATAGACTTCCAATTATCAGAAGATGGTACGCCGTCTTACCAGGTGATGCATGGTGATAAAACCGTCATTAAGGAATCAACAATGGGCTTTGACTTCAAGGGTCAACCTGCTATAAAAAGCGGACTTAAGATCATTGGATCATCAACAAATAGTGTCAGTGAAACCTGGGAAATGCCCTGGGGCGAGCAGCGCAAAGTGGACAATAATTATAATGAACTTATTGTAAAACTGGAAGAGACAGAAGCTCCCAACAGGAAATTCAATATCCATTTTAAATCTTATGATGATGGTATAGGGCTTCGCTATGAATTGCTGGCTCAGAAAGGCGTCGATGAACTTATCGTCATGGATGAAAATACGGAATTTCAGTTGACAGGAGATCATATGACCTGGTGGATTCCTGGCGACTGGGATATTTATGAGCACCTCTATAATACGACTAAAATCTCTGAAATTGATGCTGTTTCAAAAAGCAAACACGTCAATTTGGCGCAGACTTATATTCCTCAAAATGCAGTGAATACACCAGTTACCATGAAGACTGATGATGGTCTCTATTTGAGTTTTCATGAGGCTAATTTGACTGATTATTCCGGGATGACCTTGAAAGTGGACACAGAGACTTATAAGCTGACTAGTGAGCTAGTAGGTTCGGATAGATTGGGCTATAAAGCCAAAATAAACCTGCCTTTCAAAACGCCCTGGCGGACGATACAAATTGCCGATAAGGCAACTGAATTAATTGACTCTAAGTTGATTGTTAATTTAAATGAGCCAAATAAAATCGGGGATGTCAGTTGGTTTGAACCCAAAAAATATGTTGGTATATGGTGGGAAATGCACATTGATGTAGCTTCCTGGGATTATGGAATGACCATGAATAAAGAAGGTAAATGGGAAGATACTGGCAAAGCCCACGGCAGGCATGGCGCAACGACAGAAAATGCAAAGCACTATATTGATTTTGCAGCGAAAAACAATATAAAAGGCGTTCTGGTAGAAGGCTGGAATACTGGCTGGGAAAGATGGATAGGCTTTGACGACAGAGAAGGTGTTTTCGATTTTGTCACGCCCTACCCTGATTATGACCTGGAAGGGGTTTGTCAATATGCTAAGGCCAAAGGGGTGGAGATCGTTATGCACAATGAAACATCCTCGACGCCTCGTACTTATGAAAAACAACTGGAACCAGCTTATCAGTTGATGAATCGTCTGGGTATACATTCTGTGAAGACGGGTTACGTAGGCCCCCTTTTGCCGAAAGGCGAATACCACCACGGACAATACATGGTGAAGCATTACCGAAAGGTGCTGGAAACCGGAGCAAAATACAAAGTGGCTATCAATGCACACGAGCCGATCAAAGCGACAGGTATCAGGCGTACTTACCCCAATGCCATATCAAGAGAAGGGCTTAGAGGTCAGGAGTTCAACGCCTGGGCGCAGGATGGTGGCAATCCACCCGAACACATTTCTATTGTGGCCTTTACCCGTATGTTATCCGGTCCTATCGACTTTACGCCAGGGGTATTTGATATTGCTTTGCCGACTAAGCCTAAGAACCAGATCAATACGACACTGGCACAGCAACTGGCCTTGTATGTCGTGATTTACAGTCCGATACAAATGGCTTGTGATCTCCCGAAAAATTATGAAAATCAGCCTGCTTTTCAGTTTATTCGCGATGTGGGGGTAGACTGGGAGCAGACAATCGTTTTGGATGGGGAAATTGGGGATTTTGTCACCATTGCCCGACAGGAGAAAGAAACCGGAAATTGGTTTGTAGGCGGCGTTACAGATGAAAATGCCAGAACTGCGACGCTTGATTTTGATTTCCTGGACGAAGGGAAGACTTATAAAGCTATATTGTATCGGGATGGCGAAAAGGCACATTACAGGAATAATCCAACATCTATTGAGATCGAACCTATGGATATCAAGAAAGGAATGAAGAAGACGATACAACTGGCTGAAGGCGGTGGCTTTGCCATTAGTTTATTCAAACAATAATGAAGTTAATATACAAAGACTTATTTGACAAGGTCATTACGGCTGAACAAGCTATGAAACTTGACAGGTATACTGTTCAATATGCTTATAATGGTAAAATCAAAATAGAAGAGGAGCTCGATAAGGGTAAAATGCAGCGCCTTATATATTATAGATATGATGATGAAGCCCATCAGACGATTTTGGATAGAGCGCATAAAGGTTGTTTTTTTGCGATTAGAGAAACCCAATATTTTGGTGATTACAGGCTAGAAAAAGATTTCGACTATGATTCTAAGGGCATTTTCTTTGGTTATTCCAATGCGCTTTATGATCCTGATAATAATTTAGTGGGTAGTGAGGTTCTTGATAAAAATGAAGCGCCAGACTATTCTTGTACTCAAAAGTATTATTTCGATAAAAACATGACTACCGATCCTGATGAATATTTATTTCGCTGTGAGTATAATATAGGCGGGGGGCTGAATGATATCTACTATCTTGCTAATGACAGATGCGAGCAAGATGCAGAATACTTCTCTGATTCACCTGCCTGTGTAGAGAAACTTATGGGACGTACAGGCATTTCAAAAGCATTGATGGATTATTATATTAGTCCGAATGTGACGCCTATAGAACCGCTTCGAAAATATAGAGCCGGAGCTTAAATACTCCGGCTCAAGTTAATGACCTTTTACGATAGAATTTATCTGGACACACTAAATAATTCACTAAGCGATTCTTTTCCCCGTATCACATTTAGTGAATATACTCCTGCCGGATAGCCGGAAATATCGACTGATGTCGGCTGATTGGTGTAAAACCGGCTTTGAGTCATTCGCTGACCAAGATGGTTTTTAATCGTGAAATGTACCAAGCCTTCTACAGGGCTATCATATTGAAAATGCAGTGTATTTTTAGTTGGATTGGGATAAATACTGAGCTGTGTTGGATCAGATTCAGGTGTTGAAGTATTCACTAAGCCGCATGGACTACAGGCATTAATATCCGCTTCGCTGCTACAGCCCGGAAGGTCACTCGAAATAGTAACACTCCCCCCAATAACGGTAGGATCAACAGCATCAGCAGCAAATAAAGGACATAAAGCACAGCATTCACTAAGCACATCATTAGATAGAAGCATAAGGTCATTACTAATAGACATGAGCTGATTCAGCCCATCTAAATTCGTCAAGGCGTCATTATCTGCAATCATCACATATCCATTAATGGAAGTCAACTGACTCAGCCCATCTACATGTGTTAAGCTATCATTGCTTATTAGTGTTAGTCCATTAATGGAAGTAAGCTGATTCAGGCTATTTATATTCGATAATGAGGTACCCGAAATACTAAGAACTTCCCCTATAAAAGTAAGCTGACTTAATCCGTCTATATTTTTCAGGATATTATTACCATTTATATCGAGATTTCCACCTACAGAAGTAAGCTGACTCAGGCCATTCAGATTCATTAGGGAATTATTGGTTAATTCAAGATTTCCACCTATAGAAGTAAGTTGGCTCAGTCCATCTATATTTATTAGGTTAGGATTCCAGCTTATATCGAGTTTTCCATCTACAGAAGTGAGCTGACTCAGTCCATCTATATTCACTAGGGAATTATTGCTAAAAATCGTAAGGTCTCCACCAACAGAAATAAGTTGACCAAGCCCATCTATATTCGTTAAAGCTTCATTAAAAATAACAAGATTCACCCCGACAGAAGTGAGTTGATTTAATCCATTTATATTTGTTAAGGCATCATTATATCGAATAATAAGATCTGTCCCAACGGAAGCCAATTGGTCCAAACCATCTACATTTGTCAATGCATTATTACTTTCAATCCAGAGACCTCTACCAATAGAAGTGAGCTGACTCAATCCCTCCACATTTGTTAAAACACCATTATTTTGAATTCGGAGTTCTCCACCAATAGAAGTGAGTTGGTTAAGTCCATCTAAGTTCGTCACATTACTTCCATTTTCGACAACTACATCTACCCCACTAGGAATTGTAGTACATCCCGGGTAATTTATGGCAAAATCATCAATGGCTGCCTGCGAATAAAGCGTAATGCTTGTTTGAGGACATTGAGCTGAAATAGAAATAGCAAAGCTAAACAGCAAAATAGCTGTTAGTTGAAGTTGTTTCATACTATTTGTTTTAGACTTCGAAAAGTCGGTTATTAAAAAATGAAATTAGAACATGTTCATTAAAAGAGTATGTTTTATCACATATAACGTTGCTTTTATAGCAAAAAATGAACAGTTTTAGAGAAATCCAGTACCGAGGTAGTGAGTCCATCAAACAACAGTAAAACAAAAAATCTTACGTTTATAGTCGTTGTTTGATAAGTTATCAATGGTCAGAATCTATACAAACATAAACGAATATCAATTAAGAAGAAACCCACAACGCATAACCGGTAGAAATGAACTAACAACTGGTCAGCATGAAGTGATAATCGGTCGTTTTGATCAGCTATTTTGTGAGTACAAAAACGCATTTTATAGCTCAAAACCTTGTTATTAATTTTAATTTAATACAATAGCACTTATATTGTCAATTATTTTCCAGAACTTAGTATTAAGTCAACAATAAGTTAAATCAATCCTAAAAAACTCAATCAGAACAATATGAATAACACACGCAGAGATCAGTACACCAAAATAGTCGCTACAGTAGGTCCGGCATCACAAGGCTATAGTTCTTTATTGAAATTAGTTAGGGCAGGAGTAGATGTTTTTCGTCTCAACTTTTCGCATGGTACGCATGAGGATCACTTGAAGGTCATCAATGATGTTTTGTATATCAATAGCAAATACAATACGCACATCTCTCTTCTGGCAGATTTGCAGGGCCCAAAATTGCGGATCGGTAAGATGAAGGATGGCAGTATAACCATTAAGCCCGGCGATGTGCTGACTTTTACCAATGAAGAATGTCTTGGCGATAAGAAAAAGATTTACATGAGCTATAAGCAGTTTGCCAAGGATGTAAAAGTCGGTGAAAAAGTGCTGATAGATGATGGAAAAATAGAGATGGAGGTCATGGAAACGAATAAGAAAGACCTGGTCAAGCTAAAGGTTTTATATGGCAGTGAGCTGTCGTCCAATAAAGGCGTCAATCTTCCACAAACAAAAATTTCTTTGCCCTGTCTTACAGAAAAAGACCTCAAAGACCTAAAATTTGTCATTAAGTATCCCTTCAATTGGGTGGCTTTGTCTTTTGTACGTGAAGCTGGTGATATTGTCGATTTGCGTAAACGATTAAAAAAAGCAGGTCATCCTGCAAAGATCATTGCCAAAATAGAAAAGCCGGAAGCCATTACAAATCTTGATGCTATTATCAAAGAAACTGATGGTGTGATGGTAGCCAGAGGCGATCTAGGGGTAGAAGTACCGATGGAGCGTCTGCCTATGTTGCAGAAAAATATTGTTGAAAAATGCCGTAGAATGGCACGCCCTGTTATTGTTGCTACACAAATGATGGATAGTATGATAAAAAACCCTAGTCCTACCCGTGCGGAGATCATTGATGTAGCTAATGCCGTATTAGATGGTACCGATGCTGTTATGCTTAGTGGCGAAACTTCTATTGGTGACCATCCGCTGAAAGTTGTTCAGGCCATGTGCAGAATCATAGAAGAAGCAGAACAACACGAAGGTGTTTATTTCAAGGAGAATCCACCCACGCCAGGCTCTCGCACTTTTTTGTCTGATGCTATTTGTCAGACTTCCTGCAAGTTGGCTAAAGAGGTCAATGCCCGTACTATTATTGGTATGACAAAATCCGGTTATACAGGTTTCCAAGTATCCAGCCATCGCCCTAAATGTAGTATTTATATTTTCTCCAATGACATCAATATACTGAGTACGCTTAATCTGGTCTGGGGTATTCGGGCTTTTTATTACGATAAGTTTACTACTACAGATGATACCATACGTGATGTCCAGGAGATTCTAAGAAATGCCGGACTCATCAAGGAAGGAGATGTGGTTATCAATACAGGAAGTATGCCCCTGCAAGCCCGCGCCAGAACGAATATGCTTAAAGTTTCTATAGTGGAATAGGGACCGCTCTTCGAGCTGAGAGAAGAGAGACTTTTTATAAAGATAACAGGTAGAGTTGTCTCAACTAATGATTAGATATATGCAATACCTCAACGTCAACACCTTAACACAACAATTATGTGGAAATATCGCTTACAACAAACCCTCTCGCTCCAACAATTCCGCTATATCCATTTTATCATGTGGATGCCAAATACCTTGTATCCCTACACCAATGGCAGAAATAATATTATCCTTATTATCATCAATAAATACAGTTTCACTTGCTCTTAAACCTCCTTCATTCAATATATGATGGTAAATGGCAGGATCAGGCTTATGATAGCCTACATCATGTGAATACCAGGCGACCTTAAAGTAACTTTCAAAATCTGTTACTCCATGCTCTTCCAATAATTTTTTCTTGACATAACGGATATGGACGCTATTGGTATTACTTAATAAGTACAGGTTATATTTTTTGCCCAATTTTTCCAAAATATCCAACCTGTGGCGAGGAAAATCCTGCAAAACCTGGTTCCAGGCATGTTCAATGGCTACATCTTCAGGTGGGTTTGGATTATCCGACTTGAAGAAGTCAAAAAACTCAGTTTCGCTCATTTTACCACTTTCCAGCCTTACGTGAATGTTCTCTTTTTCACTTTTTTTATACAGTTTTTCAAACTGATTTTCACCTAGTAAGTCCCTCAAAGCCTGCCAGGTAAGTTGCATGTTAATATCAATAAGAACATTGCCTAAATCGAGAATTACATTTTTTATCATAAAAAAATTTGATTTTTTTGAACGCAAAGTCTTAACTTTGCGTTCTATTAATTGTCAAATGACAAATTTATACAACTGGGGCCTATAGCTCAGTTGGTTAGAGCAGCGGACTCATAACCCGCTGGTCCCTGGT
>JAHDFX010000272.1 GCA_020627965.1 Saprospiraceae bacterium
GTTTCTCTGGCTGTTTTGTCTTCGATCAATATAGCTGCTTGTTTATTGACCAATGCCTTTGCATTGGCAGTCTGATGGTCTTCGGCTACATTGGGCGAAGGCACTAAAATAGTTGGCTTCTTTACCAGACATAACTCAGAAATACTGAGTGCGCCAGCTCTTGAAATGACTACATCTGCCATTGCATAAGCCAAATCCATTCTGTCAATGAAAGCTGTGATTTTCACATTATCCATGCCTTCTGCTTTTGGGGCAAACTCATCAATATAGAGTTTTCCTGCCTGCCAGAATATCTGAATATCGTCTCTTTTGAATTTATTCAGATCACCCGCCATGCTTTCATTGAGCGTTCTTGCTCCAAGACTTCCTCCAATAACGACTATCGTTTTTCTATCTTTTTGCAGACCAAAATATTCGAGTCCTTCGTTTTTTTTATTACTAATATCCAGTATGTCTTTTCTTACCGGATTGCCCGTAAGGGTAATATTTTCTTTCGGAAAAAAGCGTTCCATGCCTTCGTAAGCAACACATATTTTATTGACTTTTTTTGCCAATAAGCGATTGGTTACACCAGCATAGGAATTTTGTTCCTGAATGAGTGTTGGTATTTTCATACGAGTAGCCATTTCGAGTACAGGTCCACTTGCATAACCGCCTACCCCTACTACCACATCTGGCTTAAATCGACGAATAATACCCCTTGCTTTCATCAAACTACTAAGCAGTTTGAAGGGAAACATTAAGTTTTTAAAAGTGAGCTTCCTTTGAAACCCGCTGATCCACAGCCCTTCGATGGGATAACCTGCCTGTGGTACTTTGTCCATTTCCAGTTTGCCTTTTGCTCCAACAAACATTATCTCTGCCTCCGGCTGCTGCCGCTTGATGGCATTGGCGATGGCGATGGCGGGGTATACGTGCCCCCCTGTTCCTCCTCCGCTGATAATGATTTTTGCTTGCTTTGGCATTTTTTATCGTGTTGATGTGTTGATGTGTTGGCCTATTGATGTCCTTACACTATTTCAACTACGTTATTTTACTTTTTCGATGTATTTACTGACGCTGAGTACCATGCCTACAGCTATACAAGTAAAGAGTAATGATGTTCCTCCCATACTTACCAGCGGCAGCGTCAGTCCGGTTACAGGTACTAAGTGTACAGAAACCGCCATATTCATTAATGCTTGTATGACCAGACTTAAGCTTAAACCGAGTGCCAACATTGCTCCGAATGCTTTTGGACTGAGGGTAACTAGCCGGACACAACGAAAAAGCAGTGCCATGTACAAACCAATTACTACCATTCCTCCAAACAATCCATATTCTTCAATGATGATGGCATAGATAAAATCGGAATAAACATGAGGCAGATAGTTGCCCTGTACTGAGTTTCCTGGTCCTAATCCGAAGAATCCACCTTCTGATATGGCAATTTTTGCCTGTCTGATCTGTGCCCCTCCTTCCCTGTTGGTTACAAAGTCTTTTGTTCTTTCTACCCAGGTATCCAGTCGTACTATGCTTGGTGCAAATTCTGCTAATACAATCAAGACGGAAAACATCACAAAGCCCAGCAGTATCAACAAACCAATGTATTTCAAATTGACACGCCCAATAAACATTAGCAATAGGCAGGTTACAAACAGCAGTATAGCTGTCGATAAATCTGCTGGTGCAATGAGTCCACAGATCACAAGAACCGGGACTATAATGGGCACAAAAGCTTCTTTAAGCTCTTTGATGTATTCTTGTTTTCCTGCAATGGTACGGGCGATGTACATAATCAATGCCAGCTTTGCAAAGTCAGATGACTGAAAGGAAACATTGACAATTGGCACCGTAATCCATCGGGCTGCTTCATTTATAGAATCCCCAAAAAACAGGGTATAGATCAAAAGAGGTATAGCTATAAGCAATGCTACAGGTGCCCATCGGGAATAACGCTTGTAATGGATCAAATAACAAACATACATAAGCCCCCAGCCACCTGTCAATAACATCAAGTGCTTAATCAGATAGAATTCTGTATCTCCTCCATGCTTTCTGTATGCTAATGTACCTGTTGCACTATATACTGCCAATAAGGATAAAATAGACAACAGGGCGACAATGAGCCAGATCGCTCTGTCACCACCAAGACTTGCATATATTTTATTTCCTATAGACATTTTATTCAACTTAGGTTTTTCACAGCTTCTTTAAACTGTTCACCTCTATCTTTATAATTTTTAAATAAATCAAAACTTGCACAAGCTGGAGAAAGTAGTACGACATCTCCGGCTTCAGCATATTTGGCTGCTACCTCAACAGCTTCTTTAGCACTTTGGGTATCTTCCATTATTTTCACTTGCGTAGCAAAAGCTTCATGAACTTTGCTGTTGTCAATTCCCATGCAAATAATGGCTTTTACTTTCTCGCTGACCAATTCATCTAATGCACTGTAATCATTACCTTTATCTACTCCGCCTACTATCCAGATGACCGGTTTTGTCATGGCGTCCAATGCATACCAAACAGCATCTACATTAGTGGCTTTACTGTCATTGATAAATTCTACCTCATTAACAACTCCGGCTTTTTCTAGTCTGTGAGGATCATTTCTAAATGTGCGCAATGCTTTTTTTATATCATTTACCTCTATTTCTAACAATTGGGCAGCTCTGATCGCACAAGATGCATTGAACAGGTTGTGTTTACCTTTAATCGTCAATTCATCTGGACTAAATTCTATGTCATTAACCAGCCATTTATCTGTTTTCAGACCAGAAGGACGAATTGCATGAGTTTTAGCTTCTGTACCTTCTTTTGATATTCCCTTTTGTACACTCTCATCTTCGGCATTATAGATCAAATGATGCTGCGCTGTCTGATTCATCGTAATGCGTAGTTTTGAAGCGATATAATTATCAAAATTGTAATCATAACGATCCAGATGGTCTGGTGTAATATTGAGTAAAACAGCTATATCTGGTGCAAAAAACCGAATATCGTCTAACTGAAAACTACTGATTTCCAGCACATAATAATCATATTGTGCTTCAGCGACCATTCTTGCAAAACTATAACCGATATTGCCTGCTATACCTGCATTGTATCGTGCCATTTTCAGGATGTGATACATAAGATTGGTTGTGGTCGTTTTACCATTGCTCCCTGTAATACCAATGATGGTGGCATCTGTATATTGGGCTGCAAATTCTATTTCGGAAATTACTGGTATTCCTGCTTTCAATAGTGCTTTCACTATTGGTGCTTTATTGGGTACGCCAGGGCTTTTGATAACTTGCCCGACTTTGAGTATTCTTTCAGTATCATGCCCTTCTTCCTCAAATTCTATCTCATATTTTGCTAACTCTGTTTTGTATTTGTCCAAAATTTGCCCAAAATCTGATACAAATACTTCCCATCCTTTTTGTTTTGCGAGGATGGCTGCTCCTACTCCGCTTTCTCCTGCGCCCAGTATGGCAATCTGGTTGCGGTTGATAACCTGAGAGCGTTTTGTTTCTTTCACTTTTGGTGTATTTAGATTTTATTTACTTAATCATCTTACTTTCAAAGTGATTATTGTCAATACAGCCAGTAAAATACCAACTATCCAAAACCGGGCAACTATTTTTGGTTCTGGTATATTTTTCTTTTGGTAATGATGATGCAAAGGTGACATCAGAAATATTCTACGACCTTCACCATATTTTCTTTTTGTGTATTTAAAATAGCTGACCTGTATGATGACAGATAAATTTTCAGCTACAAAAATTCCACACATAATAGGTATCAATAATTCTTTGCGTAAAGCAATTGCCAATACCGCAATAATACCGCCTAGCGTAAGGCTGCCAGTATCGCCCATAAACACCTGTGCCGGATAGGCATTGTACCACAAAAAACCTGTACAGGCTCCCAGGAAACAGGCGCAGAATACGACTAACTCGCCAGTATAAGGCAAATACATGATGTTTAGATAATCTGCAAAAATCGCATTACCAGATACATAAGCGAAAATACCCAGTGTTGTGCCAATTAATGCTGATGTTCCAGTTGCCAGTCCATCTAGACCATCTGTTAGGTTAGCTGCATTGCTGACAGCCGTTACAATAAAAATGACCAATGGAATAAAAATGATCCACACAAACTTTCCTGCATTATCACCCAGAAAGGAAACAAAGTATTTATAATCCAAACTATTACCTTTAATGAAAGGCACATTGGTCAACGTCGTTTTGACATAATGCATGGTTTCTGTTTCATTTGGATTGTTACGTCTCTCTACCTGCACCGTTTCTATTATTTCATAACCATGAATTTCTACAGCCTTTGGAGATACCCTGGCTACAACATCCTGATGAAACAACATAACCAAACCTACGACTAATCCCAATACTACTTGTCCCAGAATTTTGAATCTTCCTTTCAAACCGGCTTTATCTTTTTTGAACACCTTGATGTAATCATCAATAAAGCCAATGAAGCCCATCCATAGAGTTGTGATAATCAACAAAATGATATACACATTATCCAACCTTGCAAAGAGCAGACAGGGCACCAAAATAGACAAGATGATAATAATCCCCCCCATTGTCGGTGTTCCCTTTTTTTGCATTTGACCAGCTAAGTCTAAATCACGAATAACTTCGCCGACCTGCTTTTTTTGGAGTATTTTTATAATGCGTTCACCTATAAACATTGAAATGATAAGTGATAATATCACCGCCATTCCTGCCCGAAAGGTGATAAACTCAAATAGTCCACCGCCCATCGAGTTTTTCAGGGCTTCAATTTGGAATAAGTGGTATAGCATTATTTCAAAAATTCTTTTAATATTTTTTTATCATCAAATGGGTGTTTTACACCATTGATATCTTGATATTTTTCATGTCCTTTACCAGCCAGTAAAATAATATCTTTTGCTTTGGCTAATCGACAAGCTGTTTTAATTGCCTGCCTTCTATTGGTAATCGACAATGTTTTTGCTTCGGCTTCTTTGGGTACACCTGCTTCCATTTCTTCGATAATCGTATCCGGGTCTTCTGTTCTAGGATTATCTGAAGTCAGAATAATTTGATTACTATATGTACAGGCTATTTTTGCCATGATTGGGCGCTTGGTTTTATCTCTGTCTCCTCCACAGCCACAAATAGTAATAATACGCTCTTTCTTTTTTCTTAGTTGTACAATGGTTTCCAGTACTTTCTCCAGGGCATCAGGCGTATGCGCATAATCTACAATTCCAATAATACCATTATCTCCAATTATATAATCAAAGCGCCCTTCAGCAGTTTTAAGATTACTTAAAGCTCTTAAAACTTCATTTTTTTCGTTCCCCAGCAAACGGGCTGTAGCATAGATTGCCAGCAGATTGTAAGCATTAAATTCGCCGATCAATCGAGCATAAAACTCTTCTCCATCCAGTTCTAAGATCAAGCCGGAAAGATTATTCTCAACAATGCTTGCCCTGTAATCGGCTAATCTTCTCAGGCTATAAGAAGTCTTTGTTGCTTTAGTGTTTTGCAACATCACTTCTCCTCTTTTATCATCAATATTGGTCAGTGCAAATGCTTCTTTTGGTAATTCATCAAAAAAGCGTTTTTTAACATCAATATATTCTTTAAATGTATTATGATAGTCCAGATGATCGTGGCTGATATTGGTAAATATGCCGCCTGTAAAATGTAAACCCGCTATTCTTCTCTGATCTATCGCATGCGAACTGACTTCCATAAAAACGTAATCACAGCCCTCATCTACCATTGTACGTAGCAACTCATTAAGTTCTACAGGATAAGGCGTGGTATAATTAGCCGTCACTACACGTTCACCAATTCGATTTTCGACTGTTGATAATAAGCCCGTTTTATAGCCCAAGTCACTGTAAAGTCGATATAAAAGTGTAGCGGTGGTTGTTTTACCATTTGTACCCGTAATACCTATTAATTTGACTGCCTTAGATGGTTCATCGTAAAATGAAGCTGCTGCTATGCCTAAAGCTTCGGCACTATCCTTTACCTGAATGTAGGTAACTTGTTCTTCCAATTGTTCAGGTAAGTTTTCGCAGATTACTGCACTTGCTCCCTGTTCAACAGCTTTAGCGATATAGCGGTGTCCATCTGCCTGTGTGCCTCTAATTGCTACAAATAAATCACCTGACTGCACTTTTCTGGAATCAAATACAATATTTTTAATCGAGATACTTTTATCACCGATTGTTGTTTTGGGGCGCAGTGCTTCTATTATGGTTTCTAATGGTTTCAATTTTCAATTTAAAATGTGAATCATCCCTCTTCCCTTTCGGAAATTGTCGCGCGAAATAGTCCATTAAGGACTGACAACTAGTAGAAAACACCAGAGGGATGAGTTCACGCGGAAAAAATATTTTTTAGCTACGCTGCAAATAATGCAGGCATTTCAGGCATTTCATCATAAGTTCTACCATTCAACTCTCTTCCTGTTTTCTTTTTATTTTTACCTCCCCATTGCTTAAAGAAAAAAGGTACATCCTCTCTCTCGCATTGCTCCTTTATATTCAACACCCATTCTGCCGACATCGGGCGAGCTTTATGTCCACTTTCACCTCCCACTATAACCCAGTCAATATTTGACAAATTCAGTTGACCCAAGTCCTCCAAAAGTGGTTCACAAGACAAAAATTTCACTTTTGCATTTGTTAATCGCAAGTAATCAATCCGATCTAAGACCTTCTGATTTTCCACGGAAACGCCCATCCATATATTACTTCCCCATTTCAACTTACTGTGTAACTCGTGTAGTCTTTCTCCTCTTTTCGTTAGCACTTGAAAAACATGTTGTGAATTATCATTCATTACATTAAATACCTTCTCTATAAACTCAAAGGGTACAGCTTCATGGAACAAATCGCTCATAGAATTAACAAATACAACCTTAGACTTTTTCCATGTATATGGGACTTGTAAAGCATCAGGATGTATACGAAGTGCGAAGTTATCTTTATATTTTTCAATTCCC
>JAHDFX010000273.1 GCA_020627965.1 Saprospiraceae bacterium
AGACAGTAGATATATCTGGTAAGACCAGTGTAAAAGTTGCCAGTGATGTGAATACAGAAGTAGGCGGTAATGCCACCCTGAAGCTAAAATCCTCTGGTATGGCGAGTTTACAAGGCGCCCTAGTGAAGATTAATTGATAAGCGGTGATTTCATTTCGGTAAACTCAATGCAAGCAACTCCGCTCAATCACCTATATATGTCCGGTCGTTGAGCGAAGCCGAAACGACCGGACGATTGAATTAGAATTTATCCTATGCTTACTATAAAAAACACACAAATGGAAGCTTTCCGCCAGATAGAGGTGGAAAAGTTTGTACAAAAATCTGTCGTATTTCTGCGACAGAACTTCCCGGAATGGTGTGAAGGCAAGGAGGAACAGGAGATCGAAGCTTTTATACACGAGATCATTGCTTTTGGAGAACAATACGAGATTCGGAAGCAGTTGAATTTGCAGAAATTGATGCACTTTAAGATTACTTATGAATTTGATATACCGCTTGTGGAGCACCTTGAAGCTATATTGAATAAAAAAGAATGGGGGGAGAATTATAAAATAAAGTGTTTTCAAGGGGGGCTCATCAACAGTGAGTTACCTGTAAAGAAAACTAAAACCTCTAGCAATCTGAATTTATGGGAATAGCATAACTATAATAGAGTTTGTAATTCATTTGAAAACTTAAAAAATGGCAGATCCAAATTATAATACGAATGAGAATAATATAGGGGAACCCAAGCAAACATGTCCACTTATTCATGCTTCATTGGAAGTAATTAAGATTAAATTTGATACTAAATATGATGTATGTAGCGATAAGGTCAAAGGGAATAATGATTACAAGAATTTCTATATTTTAAAAGATGGAGGATATTATCACTGGTTGAAAAAACGTATTGATAAAGAAGATTTGAAAAAACCTAACCCAATTCCAATCACTTTCTCTAGTAAAGATAAACTCAAATTCACGGCTACATTCAAAGTAAATAGTACTGATGATTTTCCGAAAATTCCTAATATAACAGTTGTTACAAGTGATATGTATGCAGATGAATTGTACACCTGTACAAAATTTTCTTACGATTTTGATGCTCAGGTTGGTAAAGCTGGAGGAGAGTTTGACTTGACCTTTGAGAGTAAAAATATTCCTGATGGTTTCATACAGTTTTCTCCTTATTTTACATTGACATTTGAATACAGTGATGGAGCTGGCAATAGTGGTATTGCGGGTACTTGTGCATTTGATTTATTTCTTACATGGGAAACACCTAAATATAGATTGTTTGAGGTCAGTAATTTGACTATGCAGTTGAAATGTAATGAAAATGGGAATAAGCGAAATATTTTAGAGTCACTCTTGTATATTGGTTGTAAACAAGCAGATAGACTGGGTAAGCAAAAAGTTGAAAGAGAAGAAAACGAAGAGCATATCCTAGACAATATATTTAATGAGTTCACTAATTGTAGAGTAAACCGGCGTAGAAATCAATTAGCGAATTATATGGGGTATTGGAGAGGACACAGCAAAGCACTTAGTTCGCAAGAGTTCAGTGATTTGCGCAGTTTACGGTTTTTACTTCATGATTATACGAAGAATGCTCTTACGGGTGTACTTTATGTGAAATTAGATAGTAAAAAGGGTGAAGCGTTTAAAGATGATAAGCATACCAAACTTTTTGTAGATCCTGTAACTGCAAATTTCTCTCCGATACCAGGGAAGAAATATTTGTATGAAACTGTAAATAACAATATGGAAGGATGTTTTAGGGTTACAGTATTTAATAGTCAAAATAAGATTGTAAAACGAGTTAAAATGGTAAAAGAAACAGTACTTTAAAATGAAATTATACGTATTCGTTGCAATAATCTCAATTGTATTTATACAATGTTATGCACAAAAAAATAAGTTAAACATGGAAGGTTTTTCAAAAACAATCAATGAAAGTTCTGTAAGAATGATAATTACAGAGGATAGCAAACAAAAAATAACTTATTGGAGTATTTATCTATATAAAAGTACAGGAGATAGTCTTTTGATTGATAAATTTGAATTTTCGGATGTATATACAGGCGAACCTAATATGTTGAAAGGCGATATTAGATTGAAAAACATTATAGGGGATGTATATGTATATGACAATGATGTATATGTGGTCTTGTATAATTTTGGTAACATTGTCTTCAATGTCTATAACTTATCTGATAATAGTGTTGTAGATAAAACAACATATTTTATTGGTGAAGTAATGGTAGGGTCTTATATGAACTTTGGCGAACCGGAGTTCTATGCTAAGATAAAACCTTTTAATCAAGGAAAAATATTGATTTATACAAATGAAAATGATTTATTGTTTTTTGATAAATTTAAGGGAAAAGTAAATAAAATTATATTAAATGAAAAGGCTCGTATAAAAGACAATGAAAAATACTTTACAGATTTTGATATTCAAAAAAACTCTGATGATGTTAGTAACATTATACAAAATTTTATCAGTAACATGAAAAATGACATTCCCCAAAAAATTGAGTACAAGGGTTTCATAGATGATATCGACACTATAAAAGACTTGAAAAATTCTGGAATAAGAGATAATGGGCTGACCTATTTTTTCTATACGAAAATGAATGACTTATGTATATTGAAGTATGATAATTTTGAAAATGAATGGATAGTAATCGATTATATGGAGGAGGAAATTAAACAAACAGTAACCGTTGACTAATGAATAATTCTTTATCATATTACATTGTTCTTGATGCTGCTAAAATGCATAACCGAATTGAAGAAGCCAAGCAATTCAATAGAAAACACTCTTGTTTGTACAAGGGGAAAGCTGAAGAAAAACTATACATGGTGGCTCCATGGTTATTTACTTATCCACGTCCTTCAGTCTTTTCAGAGTGGTACTTGGCTAATAGTGGACAGCAACACTGGGGCATTATTCTTGAGAGTACCCACAATTTCAAAGCAATTTATATACACCTTAAAAAATTTCTGCAAGTTAAAACAGAAGATGGCTCAAAACTTTATTTTCGATTTTATGACCCAAGAGTATTACCCACTTTTCTTGAAACTTCAGATGAACATCAACTAAAAGAATTTTTTGGACCTGTCAATAAATATATATTGGAGAGTAAAAACAGGACTATTGTAGAATATAAATTAGAAAATAATCAATTAATCAAAATCGACTCAGATTTCTATCTCTAGGTTGTCAAAATAAATACAATTAAAATATGAGCAAGCCAGCTGCTAGAATAGGTGATATGCATGTGTGCCCTCTTATTACACCAGGGATGCCACCTATACCACATGTAGGGGGGGCAATAATAGGACCTGGAGTACCTACCGTACTTATAGGGGAAGTCTCTCCACAAACTGTAGTGACAAAAGCTTCATTAACTATACTGGAACAATTCCAACCCAAAGACTCAGTGATAACCCAACAAATATTGAGTATGCAACAGGCTGCCATGGAAGGAAAACCTTTTTGTATGGAGTGTGCAAAACTTGAGGATAAAGCAACTCCTGAATCAACTATACAAACTATTTTAAAAGAAAGTAAAAGAGTAACTTTAAATAGTGAATATGCTTTACAGGAGTTATTCAAAATTGCAGAAAATGATAGCTGGGTTATGTTTGCCCATGTACTTATAGAAATATATGGGGCAGATATAGAAGTAGAAGCCTATAAAAAGTTATATGCGGATGCAAAAAATAATAAAATTGAAAATCCAACGATAAGAGTTATACAAGGTTGGGTAAATGGTAAAAAGGCTGGTTATCATAAAAATACGCATGAAATACATATTTCTGAAAATTTTATACGTGCAGCCGAAAATGATAATGACAAAAGAGGTGAGCTGATGGTCGCACTGATAGAAGAATTTGGACATCACATAGACTACTTATTAAGAGAAGTATATAGTCAGGCAAGTGAAGACGATGCAAAATGGGATGAAGGCGCAAATTATGCAAAATACCAATTGTTTATAATTGATCCTGCTGAAAAAGGTTACCAATGCTTTGGAGATGCAGTGATTGATGGTAGAAATGTGTCACTTAAATGGGAATTTGAAGAAATACATCAAGCCGTTAAGAGACATATAGAGAGTCGTAAAAATCTAAAGAATGATAATGTTGATGATTACGAATTCTTCAAAGCTGGACATGCAAAAGGAATGGAAGAATTTGCTCATGGTGATATTGAGGAAGAAGCACTGGAAAGTTCATTCAGAAAATATTTGGAGGACAATGAAAGGGGGAGAAAAAGAAAAAGAGAAATACTAGATACCATCTATCTTGGTAACTGGATGCGAGACTACTCCCAAATTATCGACCCACAAGTCGTGAGACCTATGGCACAAGGCATGTCATCTACAGATAGCAACCAAGATTTTAACTTCACTGACCTAACAGAGAAAAACCCCCCTAAAACCACGTCTTTTCCTATAGGCTTTAAGTTGAAAAAATTACAACCCACCTACGAATACAAAGATTTAGATCCTGTTAAAATTTCTCGAAAGGCACTCACAGGTTTAGTAGAATTACTTGCTGTAAAAGAGTTTATTGCCCCCAAAAATAAGAAAAGTGGAAAACATATAGAAAATTATGAAACATATTTAAAAGTACTGGAAAAAGAAAAATTTAGAATAACTCCCGATGCACTTGGTGTTTATCGTCCTGAAGAGCATATTGACAATCCCAAAGGACTTGGCAACAACGGGAAAGATAGACAAATGGATCCTGATTTTGTAGGACCGACAAAATCCGTCGAGTTAGATATTGACCTCCAAAATGGAATGAAAAATTACATTCGTTCTGTAAGAGGGATAGAAAAATCAACATCACTTCAATATATCATAAGCAAATTGGTACTTGCAAGTCGTAATCAAAAGTCACTATCCTTAGCACATTTTGGTGCAGCGATGCATACTTTAGAAGATTACTTTGCTCATAGCAATTTTGCTGAAATCAGTCTGATAAAAGTATGGGATGATAAAGTGTTTCCCTGGGTAGATAGAATTAGCGAGACGGGTGTAGAAAATGTTTACATGTTATCCGAAAAAATAATTAATTCTGGCAAAAAAAGGGTTATCCCTCCACCATACAAACATAACACTTCAACCAACTCCAAATTTGAAAATACCACCACCAAATACAATCGAAAAGCAGAATGCATTCCTATTGTCACTGGAACTTTCGGAGTACTGGATACTGCTGCAAGTCTATTGCCACTCCTCAAGGAACACTTCTTTTCAATCGAAATTGATAAGTATGAAGACACAAAACCAGGAGAACGAACCATCAATGATGCACTAATTATGCATGTTCTAGAATCTCTTTCAGAAGATAAAAATGATTACGTATTATGGTTTGAACGGTTTTTGTGGCTTCGGGATTTAAAAGCTAAGTATGATTGGGAATATCTCAATCAAGCCATACATTATGTAAGTGAGCGGATCAAGGTATTCTTCAACTTTACCTTCTACTTCACCGTAAAGGGTATAGCAGAGCTTATTAATGATGTTCAAGTAGCTGTCAACGACCAACTCACGGAGATGGAAAATGGCACTTACCGAATGGGGACTGACCCAACACATACTCAATTGGCAAAAGATGAATTTTCAACTGTATTTCATGGACTGGCTGGTAGATTAGCCGTAAATGCCGTAGAGCGTGTAGCTGAAAAAATGTTTAAAGTTTGGTTTGGAAATGGTAAGATTGAAGAATTTATCAACGAGGTGGAAAAAATAATGGTGCATCCAATGAAAAGTGATTGGCAAGATCCAATTGTAATCAAATGGGCAAAAAGGAATAAAACTAGTGTTTGTAAAGGTAGTTCTCCTAGTATCGTTATAGATAGATTGGTACATGTTCTAGAAGAAATAAGGGAGATGAAAGAACACCTTCAAACATCGGGGACAGTCAACAAAATAGTAGAATTTATTGGGAAAGATAAAGCCCTGGAACTTACTGGCTATATTAATAATATTTATAAAGATCATGAAAAACTAATCAAACGTGTAGATGCTGTAAGAAAAAAATGGGAAACGAAATACGGACCATCACCCGAATGTGATTAACTCTTCAAGAGTAACGAGGTATCGTTAAAAATAACTTAGAAATGAATTATTTAAAGTTTTTTATATTATCCATCACAATACTTTTGTCCAAGAATTGTATGATTAATGGTAACAACAAAGAGGTTTTACAAAATAATACCCCTGAACACCTAAGTTATAAAAATCAAAAACACCGTTTTTCATTCAATCAATGTGAGTTATTATACAATGAAATACCTTTTCAATTGGGATTGTCTATTGATCAATATATAGACATATTTGGACCCTACAATAGTAGTCGAAAGGGGTATTATAGTCAGAGTTTCATATGGAAAGACCTTGAAATGTACCTAAGTCTTAGTTATAGAAATGATGACTCCCAACTCATCCCAAAAGAACAACAAATTATCTCCGGAGTAAATTTTCTATTCGAAGACCTAAATACTTTAGAAAATGAACAAGATGAAGTAGAGATAAAAAAACCGGAATATCCTATTAAAAAAGACTATATTTTAATTAATGGGATGTTGCTCAAGCAAAATACTATAATGAAAGATTTTGTTGAAAAGGAAGGATTGAAGTTTTTGGATTTTGATGAAATGGATAAATATGGTTATAAATTACTTTATAATGAGTGTCAATACCCGGGCAAAAATATAAGTTATTGGTTTTCAACTAAAGTAGATTTTGAGTCAAAAGATTATGGGGGGCATCTAACAATGACTGGAGACGCTATACACGGTACTCATGAAATTACTGCGTTCTCTATCAGTTTATCTAGTAATGAGAGGTTTGGCTTTTAATGTATCTTAAAAATATTTTATGAAATCAGAATACCTAAACGAGATCAACAGAAAACCAAGCACTTTTCAAGGACTTGAAATACTAAGTCTTGGAAGCA
>JAHDFX010000274.1:0-2126 GCA_020627965.1 Saprospiraceae bacterium
TCAATAACAGAATAACAGTGAAGAATAATTGGTATATTTTTTCCATTTGGTGTCTTACTTTATTTAAAGTCTATACACTTTTCAATGCGACAGACAATATTTCTTTACTATTCAGATGTTTTTGGCAATAAAAAATGGAAGGTCGTTCCTACCCCTTCCTCAGATTCGAGCCATATTTTCCCGCCCAGACATTCTACAATTTTCTTGCAGGTAGCCAATCCTATTCCAGAACCATCGTACTCGTGTTTAGCATTCAGGCGTTGGAAAATGATAAAGACTTTGCTTTCATATCCTTTACGAATTCCTATACCATTATCACTAACAGAAATATGATGAAAGCCTTCTTTATAAGGAGCAACTTTAATTTCTACAATTGGTTTGCAGTCTGGTTTTCTAAACTTAATTGCATTCGCTATTATGTTTTGGAATAGCTGAATCATAGCTATATTAACAGCCTGTACATTAGGCAGTTGTTCGCTCTTAATCTCCGCTTCTGTCTCTTTAATGACCATCTGTAAATTTGTTTTTACGATATACAGTATGTCATTTAAGTTGACGGGTTCTGTTTCCTTGAGGTTTCCACCCGAACGAGCAAAGGTCAGCATATCAGAAAGCAATCTTTCCATACGTTTTGCACCATCACTAATATGATTTAAAAATTCACGTCCGGTATCATCTAGTTTATCATTATATTGTCGCACTAATAGGGAACTAAAGCTACTCATCATACGCATAGGCTCTTTCATATCATGCGCAGCTTTACCTGCAAACAACTCCAATTCTTCATTAGCTTTGGTCAGCATTTCCTGTTTTATATTGAGTGCTTCTATTGTAGAATCTCGCTGTTGTACTTCAAAGCGGGTTTGCATTTCAGCTAAAAGCCGGCTCTTCTCTTCACTTGATATTTCCTTTTCCGTTTTGACCAGAAGCCGCATATAATCGCAGGATTTTGCAAAATCTTCTTTTTCATAATACAGATCAGCTAATAACTGACAAGTAATCAATAAGGGTTGCTTTGAATCTAGTGTTTTTTGTATATCATAGCACTGAATCAGGTATTCTTCTGCTACCTTGATCTTCCCCATCTTATAATTCACCTCCCCCAATAAGTACAAAAAATCAGCTTCATAACTAAGAGAATTAATTTCCCGACTCAATTCCAGTGCTTTGGTATAAGCAGTAATCGCCTCATCATACCTATTGGTCAGAAACATAATTTTTCCGATCTCCTGATAAGATAAGGTAGCTCCTCTTCTATCTTTTATCCTCTTTTTTATTTTTAAGGCAAACTCAATATGATCAAGCGCTTTGGTATAATTACCAAGTCCTACATATATTTGTCCGAGATTATTGTGTACATTAGAATAAATAGCCTCTCCCAGTTCATGTTGAGGAATTTCTAATACTTTTTCCAAATACCTAAAGGCATCTTTATAATTTTCTTGCATCATATAAAGAATACCAACATTGATGTAAGTATTTGCAATGGCTTTCAGGTCATCTGTGTTTTCTTTGATTTCAAGAGACTCCAGATAATAAGAAAGTGCTTTTTCATACTCTCCTTTCTCTTTATATACTATTCCTATATTGTTACAAATACTGCCATAAGCTCCCATGTTTTGGCTCTGACGATAAATTTCCAGCGCCATATCATAGCAGGATAGCGCCTCTTCTAATTTCCCCAAACACAAGTAACTGTTTCCCAGCCCTCTGTTGATTAGGGCTTCTTGTTCTTTATCTGTTTTATCAGTTATACTTAGTGCGCTCTTAAAGTAATCTGTGCTTTTTTCGTACTCACTTCTATACCAATAATGAGACCCGGTATACGTTAAAGTCCTGACAATGCCTTTTTTGTAATCAATATTTTCTGCAATTATTTTGGCAAAATTTAGGTATTTCAAAGCAACTTCATGGTCAAGTTTTTGGCCTTTCTGAACAATATCAATGAGTTTATCGACAACCTCTGTTCCACTACAAGACCATTTCTCTTTAAGATAATGTAAAGAAAAGCCTTGCTCCATATCATACTCTGTAAGCATTTTTGTTAATGCATTCAGATTAATATCATCTTGTTGGGCAACTCCCATAAGAGTGTTGTTTTATGAATATTTATAATCAGCAACAAA
>JAHDFX010000274.1:2226-6909 GCA_020627965.1 Saprospiraceae bacterium
GTTGGGCAACTCCCATAAGAGTGTTGTTTTATGAATATTTATAATCAGCAACAAACAGGTAAAACATCAGTTATGCGAATCACTGGTCAAAATTGAGATGATTCACCTACTTTTGCTAGAGGATAAATTATAAGGAAACAGGCAGGTAAGTATTTAATTTCGTTTCAGAACGTGACAGAGCAAAACTAAAACACATTAAACATTAAGGAGTTATTAGAGTGACTCTCGCATTTACATGAGCCCTACATTAGTCGAACACTATCATTTTTTTTTATAGCGTATCAAAATTTTCTTTCTTCTAATTTTTCAATTGCCTGACGTATATTTTCAGGCAGGCTGACCTTTTCACCTTTTTCATAATCATAACATACAACAACAGCAATTCCTGTGGCTGCCAAACCCACCTTAGGGCTAAACAAAGCATGCTCAAAAACCATACTTGTGTTTCCTATTTTATTCACCTTTAGCCCAACTTGTATTGTGTCAGGATATTCTAGGGGCAAAATATATTTACATGTTGTTTCTGCTAGTATAGGTCCTATATCACCTCCTATTCCCCCCCTCATATATCCTACTTTCTTTAAGTATTCAATCCGGGAAGTTTCCATATAACGGAAGTACATAACATTATTGACATGCTGAAAAGCATCCATGTCTCCCCAGGCTACAGTTTGGGAGATTGTAAAATTAAAATCGTTGATATTGCTCATTTTGGCTCAAAAATAACGAAACTGAAGATGTTAAAAAAATCTTATTGTTTAATAATAACCTACTGTTTGGCATCCTTTTCGGCTTATAGTTGGTAAAAGAGGATATTTTAATTTGAACACCTTAAAATAAGTGATTATGAAAGAGCAGAACACAAGAGAAAAAATGTATAAAAAGAAAGGACTCAGAACATCTTTGATATTTCATGGTATTGTTCTGGCACTTTGTATATACCCGTTTCTGTCTATGACAGTTACCCCGAAAGAAGATGCAATCATGATACAGTTAACGGCATTGGCAGAAAAGCCAAAGCCAAAACCGAAACCAGAACCGAAACCATTGGTACCAACGCCAAAGCCTATTTCGGAAAGTTCACAAAGTGCAAAACCTGCACCTTCTCCTAAGCCTGCCCCAAAACCAACACCAGCGCCAAAACCAACACCAGAACCAACAAGCAAACCGACTCCAAGTCCTAAGCCTGTTCCAAAACCAGCCCCAGATCCGGCTCCGGCTCCAAAACCGAAACCAGTAGTGACTGCGCCAACGCCGACTCCACCTGCTCCGCCAGCAGATGTAAAACCGACTAAGCCGACACCGCCAGCTACAGGAAGTACAGAGACGCCCGCTACGCCCTCAAAGCCAGCTTCATCGGCACCAGCAGATACGCCCGCTACAACTACAAATGGTTCGGCAGGCGGTAGCAATAATGGTACAGCCGCCGGAAATTCAGAAGGTGATGATGAGGTAGGTTATGGACCATTTGGACGTCAGGTGATCTACCGACCAGATATAAAATCGCTGACTAAGGAGGATGGAAAAATCAGAGTAGAACTTTGTATCAATAAAGATGGGAAAGTTTTGAGTGCGAAACATATTGAAGAAGGCTCTACAATTGATGATCCTAAGCAAATCAAAAATGCATTAGTAATGGCTAAGAAATATCGTTTTGAAAAAGATTATTCAGCTCCTAACAAGCATTGCGGATATTTAACTTTTGTCTTCAGTATTGATTAGTTTATTTGCCATATTTCTATATAGGCAGGCAGGTCGTTTTGATCTGTCTGCCTTTTTTAATCTACCTGCTTTCCGACAATTTTTCTGCCTCTTCTATCGGCGAATCATTTATCATAAAACGTAAAAGGTTAATCACCGAGTCTGATTTTGTATCGAATATGACATTGAAAGTTTCCCATATTTCTGGAGAGACATCAGACATAGGCACACCGCCAGTTACATAATCATAAAGTTGGTACAAACCCGAAAAATCTGTATTTTCATCAAAAGAATAATGACTCATAATTTCTTGATACGATTCTGTAGAGAAACTAGAGCTACTTAGAAGCTCATCCCATTCCCCGACAACCTCGACTATCCATTTTACGATTTCGTCCGAACTGCTAGAATCTTCTATTTGCATGGATTCTACTGATGTGTGATAAGTTGTTTTTTCTTCATAGAAATGATTCAGGAAAGTCAGCGGGATGCCAATCGTAAAGAAAATCAGAGCAGCAAAGCGTGCTATTTTCTTCCAGGTAGCCAATTTTCTACGATCGTTTTCTCTTTCGATAAATCGTTGCTTAAGCTGTGTATCTCTGTGTAAGTGCAAGGCTGCCAGTGCTTGCATATATTTATTGACCTGCTCCTCAAATACCCCATCTACAAGCATACGAGTATCAAAAGCATCTCGTTCGCTTGCACTCAGTCTATTATAGTAATAGTTCTCAACCAATTGCTCAAATTGGGTTTTGATCATTTTATATATAGATAGGATTTTAACAATGTATTCTCTTCTAATAAGCTCATGAGTTCTTTCATTGCTCTGCTCTTATAATTCCGGGCAACCTGTGCATTTTTCAAACCTAAACGCTTAGCAATTTCTGTCATGTTGTAGCCCTCCATCCACAATAACAATATCTGTTTGTTTTTTTCTTTCAAACGATCCATCAATTGTCCAATAAGTACATTACGCTCATCCCCTAATGTTGTTTGCCAGGGGTCTTCAGCATGCACTCTGGGCAACGAACTAAATTTCTCGTTAAGCTCTGATAAGCGTATTTTTTTATTAAAACATTTATACCATTTTCGACGTCCAATAGAGAAAAGGTATGTTTTGATGTTCGAGTCTCCTTTGAATACTCCCCGTTCAATATTATTGACCAAAACGATCAAAGCATCCTGAAAAACATCTAATGCATCTTCCTGATCTCCATTATGAGATTGTACAAACCTGATAAAGCTGTCCCGATGCTCCTGATACAGATAATCTATAACACGATCTGCATCCCGACCACCTTGCCTCACTGCCTTTATAATACTTTCAGTCGTATACTTTCTAAATCCAAATATCCCCATGAGTCCTGGTTTACTGAGACTAAAACCCATTCCCAAAAGAACCAATAAACATTTTGATTATGTATATTAGTTCCTCTAAGAAAAGAAGTGTAACTAAAATTCTATACAATGAAGTTACAAATAAATTCTAGTATCTGGTTCTGAGGAAAACAAAATTTATACATACATGCAAAAACGGGCAGCTTTTTCTATTTTTGTGTGTTTGACAATACACCGTATTGGTTTTTGAGAATAGATTATATACTTTCTAATTTATCTCAAGACGCACAAAATATATTCACCTGACTATTAACACTTTAAACTATCATTAAATGAGCTTAAAAATTGGCATTATACGCGAAGGAAAAGTTCCTCCGGATTCACGTGTTCCGCTTACTCCAAAACAATGTAAATATATTATCGACAATTATCCTGTAGAGGTTTTTGTACAAAGCTCTCCGAGGCGCTGTTATAAAGATGAAGAATACCAAAATGCAGGTGTTCCTGTAGTAGATAATGTAGCCAATTGTGATGTATTGATGGGGGTAAAAGAAGTGCCTATAGATCAACTGCTCTCTAACAAGACTTTCTTTTTCTTTTCTCACACTATTAAGCAACAATCTTATAATCAGAAGCTTCTAAAAGCGATTTTAAAAGAAAATATTCGCCTGATTGACTATGAAGTACTGACCAATGAAAAAGGTAAAAGATTGATCGCTTTCGGTCGCTTTGCAGGTATTGTTGGTGCCCATAATGGTGTTATGACTTATGGTATGCGAACTGGTCGTTTTTCGTTGAAACGTATGAAAGACTGCCTGGATTATAATGAAGCTAAAGCTGTTTATAATACCCTGAAATTACCGCCTTTCAAAACAGTCGTGACGGGTACAGGGCGAGTTTCCGGCGGAGCTGTTGAGGTATTGGATGCCATGAATATTCGCAGGGTCAGTGCTGAAGAATTTTTACAACAGGAATTTGATGAAGCAGTATATACACAGCTATCCTGTAAAGATTATGTAAAGCACAAAAGCAATAACGACAATTTTGATAAGGCAGATTTCTATGCTAATCCTCAAGACTATGTCTCTATTTTTTATCCTTACGCACAAGTAGCCGACCTGATGATTAATGGTATTTATTGGGACAATGCTGCACCTGCTTTTTTTACAAAGGAAGAAATGAAAAATAAAGACTTCAATATTCAGGTCATTGCGGATGTTACCTGCGATATTGCTCCTGTTTCTTCTATTCCTTCTACCCTTCATGCCAGTACTATTGCTGATCCTATATTTGGTTATGATATTGAACAAGAGGCAGTTGCTTCTCCTCATAAGAATGGTGTAGTGGATATGATGACGATTGATAATCTACCCAATGAAATGCCTAGAGATGCTTCTGAGAGTTTCGGACAGCGTTTTATTGATAGTGTACTAGAGGAATTACTGGCAGAGAATAGTGCTGTTATTGACAGAGCTACAGTGGCAGTGAATGGCGGATTAGGAAGTCATTTTGATTATCTTAAAGAATATGCAGGCTTAGAAGTGCATTGACCACCCTGAACAACCGGATTGACCACCTTCCACCTTGAGTTAACAATAAAAAAAGAGCTGTCTGCATGTAAAGCTAATTCAGGACGTAATTTTT
>JAHDFX010000033.1:0-36391 GCA_020627965.1 Saprospiraceae bacterium
AAACCGATCATTTTCAGGTGGTCAAAATTAGCTTTAAACTCAAGGTGTATAGGTAATGAAAGTATATCATTAGAGTAAGAACTTCTCCAGGCATTAATATTAAGAAGGAGGATAGAATCTGCATCAATTGTATCTACAGCATTACCATAGAGAGACAGGTCGGACAACTGTATCGTACAAAAACCTTCCTTTTGATCTGGTATACCATCATTATCATCATCTTGATCCTGAATATTACAAATACCGTCTGTGTCTGTATCCAGGTCACCAGGCAAGCATGGTGTTGAGCCTATACATTCACATGTTGATATCCATGCATCATTTACGGTAGCATTATCTCCATCATTACAAGCTGTTCCTATCAGGTTGTCTGGTATATTGTCACAAACATCTACATCATCACAAATACCATCATTGTCGCTATCTATAGGGTTGTTGGAAGCAATGCACAAACATGCTCTGGAATCATTGATTGATGCCTGTGAAACTGTACTTTCTCCAATACTTTGCCCAGATGAATTTACAATAATAGGCACTCCATAAGCTATACTCTGAGGGTCATTATCTACTCCTCCCAATAGGCGTCCGTTATCATCCATGTCATTTAAGCCGAAGCCTGCCGTACCTTCAAAAGCATCTACACAACGGTCATTATCGCTATCAAGGTCGAGACGATTAGGGATGCCATCATTGTCCGTATCAATATCCTGTAGGGTGCAGGGTTGTAGTCCGTAGTGGATAGCAAATTCTTCAATGCTGCCACCGTTATTGCTACTTATAGCCAAGCGATAATCAGCGATAGGAGCTGTTCCTGTATATATTTCTATACCATCTGCTTTAACACTTATATTACCGTTGACATCTATGTCCATTTCAAGTAATTTTCCATGTATATTACCTGTGTTAAATGTCCAGTTATCGGGTAATTTGCCATAAACACGACCATTCATATGTATGTACAACTTATAGGCGTCATCATTCCAGTTATTGATGTTTTCTGCACTTCCAACTGGCAGAAAACCAAGCATTTTGTAATTAAGAGTATTGGCTCTAAATTCCATATGAATCGGTAAGGAAAAAATATCATTAGCGTAGGAACTTCGCCAGCCACCTGTATTCAGGAGTTGTATTCTATTGGGTTCGATACTATCTATTGCATTACCATATAGGTCTAAATTTGACAGTATAATACCGCAAGTAGTCTCATGGTCATCCAAGATACCATCATTATCGTCATCCTGATCCATGATGTCACATATCCCGTCCAGATCACTATCCAAATCTCCTGGTGTACATTGTCCCGAACTGTTTAGCGAATGGACGAGACATAGTAATATTACAAGTACTTTAACATACTTTAGCATTGGTAATTTATTTAAAATAGAAATGATAACAAGGCTGACAGAATTAGGGGAAGAGTAATTCTGTTAGCATGTGTTCAGTGGGCAGGTATAGTTGTTGAAGTGGCTCAAAACATAAGAACATACTCTGAGATGTTCTTATGTTTTGAACAACTGCCGTCTATAATTAGACGTAAAAGGATTATAAAGGTTGCCTTAAATGTTCTCCTATTTGGGTACTCTTGAAGAAACTCCATTGTTTTCAAACCAGAGTACCTTATCTGCTCCATTTATATCTCCATTTAAATCAAAATCGGGGATTATATATTGCTGAAAAATACCATTATTATTGAGCCAGAAGGTTTTATCAGTTCCTTTAATATCAAAACTTGGAAAATCTGACTGGTCGGCATCGCCTGCAAACATTGTCCAGGTACCAGGCATTATTTCTTTTTGCCCGAAGCTGGTAGCATCCTTATAGCTATCCGAAAATCTGAAATCCCAGGATAGTGTTTTATTGATGATCGGTATTTTTTGGGGTGTCATGATGCCCATGTGATTTCGATGTTCTATGACAATGTATACGGAGTCTAGCCCGATATTTTCCAATGCACAACCTTCAGGAAAACTGATGCTTCCGTCTTTATTTAAAAGGCCTGCGGCTATGCCCGCCTGAGTGTTTTTGTCTTTGTCTGTTCGGGTAGAGACTAGAACCCAATCTACTATTTCGTCTGTATAATCACTATCTGTCCAACCTACTCCTTCCAGTCCGGTGTAATTCCAGGGGCTTATATTATAAGGCTGTCCTGGTGGAGTGGCTAATGCAAAACTGCTAAGTGGTGTTTGTCCGGGGAGTAAGCCTCGGAGTGTATTGAGATCGGTATACATTTCTCCTGTAGAGAGATTAAAAGGGCCTTCCATGAAAGCCGAGATATTAAAGTCTATACAGCCTATTTTTACTTCGATATTGACAATTGCCTGATCGCATAATGATATATCAAGATCATTGCCAGGAAGCTGGTAATTAACAATAAGTTTCGGTGCTACTGATGCTCCACCTTCATAAGTTTCAGGGGTACGTGTGCCTGTACCTTCGATGATAAAGGTGATGGCATTACCGCTTTGCCAGTCATTACGATTAATAATTTCCTGCACAACAGGGCTGATGTCATCACTTAAATAGGTGTTTCCGGCTGTCCATGCAGGTATATTTGTCCAGTTGGCAGTAGCCGCAGTTTTTATTTTATTGCTTAGCGCAAACGTGCTGGCAGGAATAGGGGTAGCATTTCCGCTTGCTTCCGCACGAATAGTCAGGGAGGTAGCCTGATTATTCGTTTCATCGGCTACAAATTCGAGGTAAGCATTAGTGATAATGGCATTTTGGGGAATAGCGATATTGGTCATTCTAATTCCAACAGCAGAGAATATTTCTCCGCTGTCATCCATAAGGTCGAGATCGCCACTACCAGTATTGATAGAACCATCAGCAGCTAATTCCTCGACATCATCATTGCCTGAACTCACCTGTCGGATAAATGCGAATGGAGGCGTATAGTTAACATCATCACAGACTTCATATTCAAAACTATCATTCCCTACGAATCCGAGATTAGGGGTATAGGTAAACGTGCCGTCTGAATTGATGTTTAGTGTACCATTTGCAGGAGGTGTTATAGGAGTAGCAGTCCATGTTAGATCATTTCCATCAGGATCACTATCATTCAAACCAATCAAATCATTGAGCGGAATGTCTTCTGTGGCGAGGAAGTTATCATCTATAGCAATGGGCTGCTCATTACAGTCAATTACAGTGACCTGCTGGGTGTAAATTTTTGTACATTCAAAATAGCTGGACACCAATTGTATATTATAAGTTCCAGGACTATTCCAGTTAAGTGCTACATTATTTCCACTTGGGTTAGAAGGCGTTGCGCCAAAGGGAATCCAGTTGAGTTCCATTCTGGAATAAAGGCTATCAACAGCAATATTGACGGGGAAATTTGCACATATAGTAGAAGGAAATATAATGCTACTTTCCGGGCATGGGATATTTGGTCGCCCTGGCGTACCATAAGCCGAATTAATATTGGAAGAGGCTTCCCATGATTGTGGAAGTGTATTATCCAGGCTGGTTTCGGTCAGAGATAGAGAAGGGCCATTGCCATCAGGTATAGTATCCCAGGGAAGTTTGTCATTGTAAACTACATAATCAGATAAGCATTTACCATCATCAAAAAGGCTAATGCGTTCGCCGCTGCCACTGAGTGTGAAACCGAGATTTCCAATATACTGGTCATTGTTCAGATGAGGGAAAGAGCTTCCAAATATAGCAAGGTCTTCTGCAAGAACTAGAAAATCATTTGGGGCAATGCTGGTGCCAGCGGGTAGCGTAAAACCATCATTATTATCATAAAAAGTCCAGCCTGAAATATCGACTGCTGTGGCATTGGGGTTATATAGTTCTATCCAATCGCCAGGATCGAAGCCACTGTTGTTGGAGTTGTAATTGATTTCATTGATGACGATAGGTGTGGCTGCATTGGCACAGGTACGGCTATTGGCTTGCCCCGGTGTACCACAATTATTATCTGACCTAAACCAGCTAATTGGATCATCATTATCCAGTGAAGGATGGAGTAATTCCAGAGAAGGACCATTACCGTCAGGGGCTTCATCCCATGGATTTTTATCATTAAAATCGACAATGTCAATGATGTTGTTTTGCATGTCTTTCAATACCAGAGAATCACCTGTATTACTCAGAGTACCCTTATATTGTCCGTCAGCTATAGCGTTATAATTAGCATCGAAGATAGTTTTATTTTCAGCGACAACCAAGAACTGTCCTGGAGCTAATTCGCTTCCAAAAGGAAAGATATATTCTATGCCATTGGTGAATTTTGCAAAACTTAAATCAAGCATTGTGCTACCTCCGTTAGTAATTTCTACATAATCCAATTCGTCAATATCAACAGAAGCACAGGTAGAGTCGGGGTGATACATGATCTCATTGATAACAACATCTGAATAATTCTGAGGGACTTGGTATTGTTGTTTACATATGGCACCCCAGGGCGATTGAAGTTCGGGTCCCCAATGTCCATCCACGAAAATACGGGCTGCTACCTCCATCACACCATTGATAGTAATAGGCGCGGTGTATTCTATAGCATCAGGAGATAAAGCACCACCAGGAAGGCGGGGGTCAGTTCCATTAGTGGTATAATAGATAATACCAGCACCATGTGTATTGGTGAGCGTGAGCGTTGTACCTGGTGCAATTAATCCTGAAGTTTGTGAAAATCCGGGATTGGGGATGAGTTGGCTGTCGATAAAATTCATGCGGGTTTCGAGCCACCATTTGAGCGTATCTACTTCGCTGGCAAGGGTTCCATCGTAGCGATAACCATAGTTTGCTGTACTTGACCAACGAGTTTCGTTTCTTTCTGCGGCTTCTGCTATAATGCCGATTAGACTGTCAATGGTTTGGTTAATAGCATCCATGTGAAAACAGCCTTCACGCCTTTGGTCAAACCAGTTGTCGTGCCATTGTACACGCCAGTCGGGGTCTTGTGTCATTTGTTCCCACCAGCTATAATGGAAATAATATTGATAGCCTGTAGACCAATTGACATACCATTCTTCCGGGTTATCATCTCGACCGTCCGTAGAGTTAAGGGTACGATCAAAATCCCAGATCGGACCAGCTTTTATCGGTTCTTCCCTTTCTTTATAAAAATAAGTACTCAGGCGTAGCCCGTCAGGATCGTGAGCAAATATCCGCATCATATGTTCCCAGGTGAATGATTCGATATCCACATAATTTTTATAGCCAGTATTGGGGTCGAGCCAATTTGGACCGTATAAGGCAGTTTCAAAATCATCAAGATAACCTCTGAAGTAATCTCGTTGGGCGTTGGTCACATCATCAATTTTGGGATATTCTTCTACAATATACTGTCCTTTAGCGGTCGTATTCCAGGTAGCTCCTCTATCAATTTTAAACATATAACCACCTGTAACTTCGGGAGCATTATTATCTGTGGGGCCTAGTTTTGCTACATCTACACGATCTTTATCTCGTTTTATTTTTTCTGTCCAAATGTATAAACCCACGTAATCGTCAGCATCAACTTGTCCGCCATTTTGGTTAAGGTATACCTCTACAAATTGAGTACGGGGGGCATAGTAACCCATTTTTCTGGCAAGTGTATACATGAAAGCGTTGCTAATCAGTACTCTGTCAAAACGCCCTGGCGCATATAATACCCAGTCCGATTCTTCAGGCATACCAAGTATTTCTACATCAATGTCTTCGCTATATTTGTTCCAGGTTTCTACCTTGTATTGATTTTTGGGGAAACCGGAAGAAGAACTGCCCCGTATATTAAAGCCCATTATGCCTGTATAGCTTGGATTATCTGTTGTTTGTGCCCTGCCCGTGGCATCAGGTTCAATGATGGTGGTGAAAGTGGTCGTTTGCTCAGATGAAATAATGGTATTTTCATAAGTTTCGACCATAATAATGGGTAGATCAGAATCAAAACTGGCAATATTGTCCGCTATTCTTGAGTAGTATTCAACAGCAGAAGGGCTTGTACCGCCTCCTGGGTATGCTAGAATGGCTCTGATCTGGGTTGTAGAATCCATTGTAATAGGGGTATTGTAAATGGGAGAACTAAGGTCAGGCACACTTCCATCAGTCGTATAATAAATTGTTCCCCCGACAACGCTTGTTGATAATGCAGTAGTGATACTGCCTGTAAAAAATTGCCCCTCAACTGAGAATGTTATTGGTGTATCGTCTATAGCATCACAAATGCCATCATTGTCATAATCAGTTGAACTAATAGAAGCTATACACATACATTCCCTAAACTCTATAGGAGGAATATATGAACTTGCACTTTCACCAATACCTTGCCCTTCTGTACCTGCCAAAACCGAAACTCCGTAAGTAGGGCTTCCTGCATCTGAATCTACTCCGCCAGTTAGTCGCCCGTCGGCATCCATATCATTTAATCCGAAACCAGCATCTCCTTCGAATGTATCAACGCATCCGTCGTTATCACTATCCAGATCAAGGTGATTGGGTGTACCATCACGATCGGTGTCAATGTCAATTGAGACACAAGGTATTCCGCTATGGGTAATGGCTACTTCTTCAAAACTTCCGCCAGTATGGCTACTTATAGCCAGCCGATAATCACTTACGGGTGCGGTGGTTGTGTAAGCTTCTGTTCCTGCTATCGTGATCGTTAAATTGCCATTAATGTCAATGTCCATTTCCACTAATTGGTCTTGCACCTCTGCTTTGACAAATGACCATTGAGTACTTAGTTTACAGTATAAGTATCCATTTATGTGAGCATATAATTTATATGCACTATCCTCGTATCCGCCTGTTCTTTCCAGGTGTCCGAGTGGTAAAAGCCCAATCATTTTATAGGTGCTCATATCTGCCCGGAATTCTAAATGAATAGGTAGAGATAAAACATCCGTGGAGTAAGAACTACGCCATGCGTTGTTATTGGTCAGTAAAATCTCACTGGGTTCTGTATTGGAGACGGCATCACCCACTATCGTCAGGCTTGTCAGTGGCATACTGCCACAGACGGATTCAGTAGCATCAAGAATTCCATCGTTATCATCATCCTTATCTTCGAGATCGCAGATTCCGTCGGCATCTGTATCCAGACTTCCGGGTACACATTTGGGAGTACCTGCACATACACAGTTTGCTGTCCATACATCATTTACCGTATTCGCATTACCATCATTACAAGAAGTCCCAATTAAATTATCTGCAAGATTATCACAAAAATCACTGCCATCACAAAGCCCGTCATTGTCACTGTCTGTTGGGTTATTGGAGGCAATGCACAAACATTCTCTGGAATCAGTAGATTGAGCAATGGTGCTTTCTCCAGGACCTTGCCCTATACCTGCTATTGTTGGAATACCATAAGCAGTATTTCCTGAATCGGTATTTACACCACCTGATAAACGTCCATTGCCATCCATATCACTCAAACTAAAATTGGCACTCGCTTCAAAGGCATCTACACAAAGGTCACCATCACTATCCAGATCAAGACGATTAGGAATATTGTCGCCATCTGTATCAATATCTTGTGGGGTACAAGTCGCACTTCTGTGAGATAGGGTAATATTGTTTATTGTACCGCCATTATTACTACTTACTGCCAGGCGATAATCTGATACTTCAGCCATTCCCGTGTATATAAGGACACCATCTATTTTTGCAGTCAGCTTTCCTGCTTTATCTATATCGAGTTCGAGTAGTTTATTATTGAAATCTGGATAAATGAAAGTCCATGCACCGCTTAGCTTAGAGTACAAGTAGTTATTTTGATGTGTATAAAATTTATAAGCATTATCGTTCCAGTTATCTGTTCTTTCATAGCCATTTACGGGTATTAGTCCGAACATTTTGTAGTTACTGATATTACCTGTCCATTCCAGATGGATTGGTAGGGAAAGGATGTCGTTGGAATAAGAGCTTCGCCATACTCCATTGCTTGTGAGTGTTATATTGTCAGCGCCTACGCTAGTTACAGCATCACCATAAAATGTAAAGCCTGACAGTGATGTATTATCGCAAATGGTTTCACTTACATCGGGAATACCATCATTATCGTCATCATTATCCAGTAAATCACAAATGCCGTCCTGATCGCTGTCCAAATCTCCGGGTGTACACTGTGTCCAACTGACAACAGGACAGATTAGGCAGAGATATATAATCAATATCTTAATGCTCTTTTTCATTAGTATTTTAAGTTTTGAGAGGGAATGACAGGTTATCTAGCAGGAGGGTATAGTTTAAATGGTCGGGCAAAACTACGGATTAATTTATCCGATTAAAAACCTATAATAATTAGACGTAAAAAGAGCTTAAAGGTTGCTATATTGATTGAAGTTGTTTAAAATAGTTCTGTACACGACAAAAGTATATTTTAAACAACTTCAATATTCTTATTTATTTAGGTACTCTGGAGGATACTCCATTATTCTCAAACCAAAGCACTTTATCTGCTCCGTTGATATCACCATCTAAATTAAAATCAGGTGTCGAATATTGCTGGAAAATACCATTATTATTCAACCAGAGGGTTTTATCTGTTCCTTTAATATCAAAACTTGGAAAATCTGACTGGTCGCCATCCCCGGCAAACATCCCCCAGGCTCCTGTAGGAAATTGTTTTTGCCCAAAGCTCGTAGCATCTCTGTAGCTATTTGATAATCTGAAATCGTAAGTTAGCGTACTATTTATCACATCAACAGGGGCTGGCGACATGATGCCGAGGTGATTACGATGCTCGATAACGATGTATAAAGGATTAGCCGTAGTGATTAAAGCACAACGATCTAAAAAGGTAATGCTGCCGTCTTTCATCAACAAGCCAGCGGTCATCCCGACCTGTGTACTTTTTTCTATTCCTGTTCGGAAAGAGGCTAAAATCCAGTCGGTTTCATTGCCTGTATAGTTGGCATCCGTCCAGTTTGTGCCTTCTGTGCCATCGTAGTTCCATGGGGCAGCGGAGTAGGGTTGTCCGGCAGGTGTTGGGGGGCTGAGTACGCTTGCCGGCGTTTGTCCAGGTAGGAGTTTTCTAGTGGTGGCGAGGGTATTACTCATTTCTCCGAGTGTTGAATCATAGGCTCCTTCCAGCCAAACACTGATTTCAAGGTCTTTAATATGATTGTCATTGCCCTCCGGACAGATGTCGAATATATCGCAAATGCCATCATTATCCGAATCTACCAGAAAAGTAACATTTACCGGATGTACTTGGTCACAACCATCTACAGTAATAATTGCACTGATAGGCAAATCGGCAGCTGAAATCGGTGCATCCTGTACCTGGTGTATATTGCCGTTCGAAATACGCAGAAATGAAGAACCTCCGCAGGGGGCATCTGTCATGGCAAAGAATAAAGAATTGTTAATCAGCGAAACCCGAAGTCTTGCAAAAGCTGTCGATATTGATTCAACGGTAGCTGTGCCATTGCCAGTCACATCACCAGGAGTATTCAGGTTGAAATGCAGATACTCTGTAACATTTATTGTATTATTGTCCAAGTCTATAATGCCTTTGAAAGAAGCGGTCGTGTTATAGCAACTCGAAAGCACCTCTATATCTGTGTAATATTTGCCACTTGTTGCACCACAAAAGTTTGTTATTAACTCATTACCATCAGCTACTGTTTGGTTACTGCTTTGCGGAATGATTTGATTACAATTTGAGATAAATCCATTAGATAAAGACAGTTCATAATTGCTTTCTGCATCTACTTCCACGCCTATATCAAGGTTTTCTCCTTCACATAGCGTATAATCTGCACTTTCGGTTTGTATATCAATATCGCCGGCAATGATTTGTGCAAAATTGGAGGCTACACTACATCCATTACTATTAGTAACTACAACTCTAAAGTATACATTAGGATTAGTGGCAATGAGTGTTGGGGTGGTATTACCGGGTTCTCCTGCATTTCCATTTGCCGTGACTCCATTATAAGACCATTGCCACTGATAAGTCAAGCCATTACCTATTGCCTCTACAGACAGGTTAGCTCCTCCTCCTGGGCAGGTTAATGTATTTGTAGGCTGTGAAGTGATGACCGGTTGTAAATTCGTAACATTTATCGGATGTGTCTTAGTACAACCAGCTATAGTAACAATTGCACTAATAGGTAAATCGGCAGATGAAATCGGTAAATTTGGTACTTGGTGTATATTGCCATTCGTAATACGCAGAAATGAAGAACCTCCGCAGGGGGCATCTGTCATAGCAAAGAATAAAGAATTGTTAACCAGCGAAATCCGAAGTTTCGCAAAAGCTGCCGATATTGATTCAACGGTAGCTGTGCCATTGCCGGTCACATCACTCGGAGTACTCATATCGAAATGAAGATACTCGGTAACACTTATTGTATTATTATTCAAGTCTATAATGCCTTTGAAAGAAGCGGTCGTGTTATAGCAATTCGTAAGTACTTCTATGTCTGTGTAATATTTGCCACTTGTTGCACCACAAAAGTCTGTTATTAATTGATTACCATCAGCTACTGTTTGGTTACTGCTTTGCGGGATGATTTGATTACAATTTGAGATAAATCCATTAGATAAAGACATTTCATAATTGCCTTCTGTATCTACTTCCACGCCTATATCGCTGTCCACTTCGCATAGCGTATAGTCTATACTTTCGGTTTGTATATCAATATTGCCGGAAATGATTTGTACAAAATTAGAGGCTACACTACATCCATTACTATTAGTAACTACAACTCTAAAGTACACATTAGGGTTAGTGGCAGAGAGTGTTGGGGTGGTATTACCGGATTCTCCTGCATTTCCGGCTGCCGTGACTCCATTATAAGACCACTGCCACTGATACGTCAAGCCATTACCTATAGCCTCTACAGTCAGGTTAGCTGCTCCTCCCTGGCAGGTGAATGCATTTGTAGGCTGTGAAGTGATGACCGGAGCAATATCGTAATTTTGAGAAATATCTAACTCCCATATTCCATGCCCTTTTGTAGCCATTCTCAGCTTCTGTGAAGGAGCGTAATAAGCCATTTGGAGGGGGAAAAAACGGTAAGGCAATTCATTACTAATGTCTATCCATGTAGCAGAAGAAGTACCTTTATAATAAACCTTATCTTCACAAACCAGATAAGCACGGGTGTAGGGATTGGAGGCAGAAGGAGGAACCACTAAAATATCAAAAGGTCTGTAATTTCCTAATTCTGAGGAGGTTTCATCTTGCCAGCTTGCTCCACTATTTGTTGTTTTTAGTACTTTATTGGTTGCATCATTGTTATGTAAAGCTACCCAAAGTTCATTATCGTTTTGAGGATTAATAGAAATCTCCAGTTGGTGATGATTTCCGGGTAAGTCTGCGGTTTTCGTCCAGGAAGAGCCACCATTGGTTGTTAGATGTATTTCTCCTCTTTGCCCACCGGGCGCATCATCATTATGGAATACCAAATATAATTTTTGCGGGTTTTGTTGAGATTGTTCTATTTCCAGGACTTTCCCATTGCCAAAGGTTGCTGTAACTGTAAACGACGCACCATTATTAGAGGATTTATAAAATTTATTGTCCTTACCTAACATAACCCAGGCAGGATTATCGTAAGAATAGACAACTTCGCTGGAATAAGAGGAGGAATAAGACTCATTAGGAAATTCACCTAGAGTTGGTACGGGAGATGGAGTTGCTACATAGTTGTTGGGAATACGATAAGATTTGGAGTAAGAACTGAAATGTGCAATAGTATTGTCATTTGCATCAATATAGCCGGTGGCTTCTTCTACTCCACCCGCCCACATGTAGGTACCAAGTGGAAAACTGCTCCGATAAGCCCTGTTTCCGTTGTGGTAAGTGCCGCCTACCAAAATATCTAATTGTTTCCCGGAGCCCAGACCCCAAAATTCCGTTGCATTGATACCTGTATTTCTAATACTGTGATTGATCAATTCATTATTAGAGTAACTAACTCCTCCGTCATTACCTACCCACACTTCTCCACCTACGGTGACTATTTCCTGAATATCAGCATGGAGATTACCGTGTCTTGTTGAGTTAAACCCTGCCGCAATGCTATTAAACGAAACTCCGCCATCATTGGATTCACATAACTGCACAGTTCCTATCCATAGTTTATCAGGATTGCTCTCAGAAACCGCCAAATCAAAATTATAGTACCCCTGGTGATAGCCATCAGTTCCACCGTAAGCTCCAAGATTCCATGGAGTTGAACCATTTGGAGCGCTATATGGCGCACCATTTTGCCCATCTGTATCTACCCATGAATCGCCGGTATTATCACTTCTATAAACACCTATCCAGCCATTGTCGGAGGCTTTGGAGTAACCGAGTAAGCACACATAAACTCTATTGGGAGCAGCGGGAGTTACACCGATACGGGCACCCTCGTCAGAACGGTTGGCATCTGTGCTATTATACCATCCGTTGGAAAATTTGTTGAAGTTGGTTCCATCAGTAGATTTCCAGAACTCAGCAATTTTGTCATTCGGATTAGTCAAAATAGTATAGACTATTGACGGATTGGAGGGATGGAAATCTATATCCCAGCATTTATTTGTTGATTTTGTCGTCCATGTAGTTCCGCCATTGGTGGTCATAAAGAAACCATTTAGAGAGCCAACATATACTATTTCGTTATCCGTCGGATGAATAAGTATTCGAGTATATTCTCCGCTATTCATCGATATAACTTGTGAGAAAGTATTACCTCCATTGGTACTTTTCCAGACACCTTCATGAGTTGCAAAATATACTAAGTCGGGGTCTGTAGGTGATACAGCAACTCGGTGAATACCTCGTGCATTTACCTCATAAGATACCGGAAACCAATTTACTCCTTTGTTTGTTGTTTTGAAAACTGAGCCTGCCGTGCCTACATAAGCTACATTTGTATTGGCAGCACATACATCTATTGAAGAAATATAAGCATGATTCTGAATCACTACTCCTTCTTTAAGTGTTTCAAATGGTCCGATAGCCGTCCATTCTGGTAATGTACAAGATACTTCGATTACCTTTGTTTCGTCTGACGAATTATCATTCTTGTGTATAGAGGGGCTTTGTCTTGGAAGTATGCGCTTTACGGGACTGATAAAACCCTTCTCATTTACCATACTTTCAACACTACGAATCCAATATTTGTAGTTTTGAGTATGGGTGGTTTTTACAAATTCATTTTGTTTGTAATAGGCATTATAAGCATCTCTCACTTCCCATATATTTGGGTTTTCAGAATACATCATTCTTGCCCAATCTGGGGTATTATCAGTCAATAAAGGTACAGTTTTAAAGTAGTGTTCTTGATTTTGAGCGATGATATCGCCTGTGAATAGTTGGATAATCAAGAGTAAAGGAATTAGTCTAAAAAAAGTTACATTTTGCTTCAACATGTCGTTATACATTTATTTATTTATTTTGATACTTTTAAAGGGATACCACCAAAGGGGTTTGTCCTGTTCGTTACATATATCAAAGTTCAATCAAATTGAACATTTGTAAAACATATTTTCCATGCTACCTTGTTTTTTAATAATATGTAAATCGTACATAAAAAATAGTAAAGGAAGCATGAATATGGTGTAGTGGGAGCTATACTGTCTGCTAACGTGTTGTTGAATGATTTTGTAGGAAAACTTTCTTCTTTGTCAAGGATAACTTATGAGGATATATTTTAAGACGTATGGAAAAGTCTAAAGGTTGTCATGTTAAATATTTTTCCATTTTGCATTATTTAGGGACTCTCGAAGACACCCCGTTATTCTCAAACCAAAGCACTTTATCTGCTCCGTTGATATCACCATCTAAATTAAAATCAGGAATAGAGTACTGCTGGAAAATACCGTTATTATTCAGCCATAGTGTTTTATCAGTTCCTTTAATATCATAGCTTTGAGAGTCTGACTGGTCACCATCGCCTGCAAACATTGCCCAGATGCCGGGGATTATTTCTTTTTGTCCGACACTTGTAAGGTCTTTGTAACTATCAGAAAGGGTAAAATTCCAGAATAATGAATTGTTGATGACAGGTATTTTCTGAGGTGTCATGATGCCCATATGATTCCTATGTTCTATAACAATATATAAGGGGCTTCCCATTGATGTAGTCAAAGCGCAGCGATCCGGGAAGCTAATATTGCCATCCTTCATCAATAAGCCTGCTGTCTTGGATATTTCAGTACTTTTCTCTATTCCCGTTCGGAAGGAGGTTAATATCCAATCGGTTTCATTACCTGTGTAGTTAGAATCTGTCCATGCCTTGCCTTCTATACCAGTGTAGTCCCAGGGAGAGATGTTATAGGGTTGTCCGGCAGGTGTTGCAATTGCTAATTGGTTTACAGGGGTTTGTCCAGGTAATAATTTTCGTGTGCTGGCGAGTGTGTTATTCATTTCTCCGAGGGTGGGGTTATAAGCACCTTCGAGATAAGCGTGTAATTGTAAATTGACACAGGTGGAAATTGGAAAATTATAAAAACTGACCATTCCGATACTGTCTTCGTTAATAATATTGGGTTCAGCAACAGCCTGTTCATCCAAAAAGGTGATTCCTGTTGCATCAGTAGCCGGGGCGTCTAATTGTAGGACAACTTTATTTTGAGATGTATACCCTGCGGTGATATTTGCGTTGCTGCCCTCCAGTCTGAAGTAATGTTGAACACTATCTTGCCAGATTAAATTATCAGTATATTTTGTTTCTATGATAATCGTACTATCGGAATCAAAGTATGCTTTTTTTATATCGGGTGCATTAGCAAAAGGAAAGCTTTTTCCATATAGATCATTGCTAATTAATTTAAAATATCTGTCGCCTAAATTTCGATATCCGCCTATGTATGGATAGTGACACCCATCATGTTTCAAGCCTCTTGTAGACATAAGAGAAGTGTTGGGCAACTCTTCTGCAAGCTGTCGAAGTGCTTCCTGAATGACTATCGTATGAAGCCCCCCACAACCTTGCCGGGTTTGGGTAATATATACCTGTTCTACTGAGGGGTAATCTGTCATCCAATCGGTATGTAAATCTAGAAATCGCTCTTTATAAGTGAGCATCGGGAGCGTGTTGGCAGCATCATTTTCTCCCTGATACCAAAATATTCCTCTTACTTTATCAGCTAATTTTGCAAGATTCAGACGGTGTAATAATCGACCGTAATTTGTCTCCAGATTTTCGGGGCTTTCGTCATCTCTTATAAAATTGATAATAGGCCAGCCTCCTCTGGCGCCATTAAAAATAGCTATTGGAATATTTTCATTATCAACGATCTGCTTTGCCATACGTAATGCCCACTGACCAGTATTTGCTGGTGTTTCCCTATCGCCATCTGGTCTTCCGATATACCATTCCAAATAATTTTTGAGCGTATCTGGAAATTCGCTGCCCATACCGAAGACTCTTATAAACTCTGAGCTGTCTGGGGCAGCACTTCCATCAAAAATCCGGGCTTCTGCATTGGATTGTCCTTGTATAATAAATACATCACCTGCAACAATATTCTCAGCCGACTGGCATAAAGTTATATCTCCACCACTGCTTATGCCATATAATTCAAAATCATATTGAGCTAGTTCGGCGTCAATTTCGGGATATAATTCAAAGACTAAATCGGCAGCGGGTTTTAGGCCTGTTTGAAGATAAGGCTGACCATCTTTTAATATGAGCAGACTCAGGCTGTCGCCCAGAAGTTTTATTTGACCTTTTACGGGAATGATGGCTTTGTTAGTTGATGGGTTCCTTGCATAAAACTGAAGATTAACAGGAAATTCCTCCACCTGAATTACACATTCTTCATCGCAATCTCCGTCGTCATCTATATCAATATTGTCTGTTGCGCCTAGTACTTGTAGTTCTGTTATATTGAGTGTATTGTTGTCATTCAGGTTGTTTCCTGATTTTTGTATTCTTACATAGCGTCCATTGACTGAGGTATTTATAATGATGGTTTCGTCATTGGTCGTATTGTGTAATTGATGTATAAAATCAGCGTTGGATTGTGCGGCACTTATATCTGTATTTGCAGGGAATGGTGTATCTGCAATCATGACATAGGCAAAACTCGACCTAAATTCATTACCTAGCTCATTATAAATTACAATATCCTTAATGTCTTTATTTTCACCCAAATCAATTTCCACCCATTCATGCGGAGAGTTGGCTGATGTTGCTGCAAGTGAATTTAAATCATCGTCATTCAGGTGATCTGGGATAGTGTTGCCATTATAAACAGAACTCATAGTAGCTATTCCGGTAAGGGTCAGATTGCTTCTCGGCGTACAATTACAGTCATTGTTGTAGATAGAGAAATTACTACAGGGATCGTTATCATCACAAGCTTCACCAAGCAATTTATCATCAAAACCTGCGCAATTATCCATATTGTCACAGACATTATCATTATCCATATCAGGGGCTACAAAGTCGCTAAAAACCTGTAATTCATGGATATGTAATGATCTATTATTGTTTTCAAAGACGCCGGACTTTTGTATTCTCACATATCTTCCTGCGATGCCTACGTCTATCGGAGTAATTTCATCATCTGTGGTATTCCCAAGTTGAAAACTAAAATCTGCATTAGCCAATGCTGCTGTCAAATCTGTATCGGAAGGAAAGGGCGTATCGGCTACCAGTACATAAGAATAGCTTGTCAGGTATTCCAATCCTAGCGTTCGATTGTAAAGAACCACCTCAGTGATATTTTGAACTGCACCTAAGTCTATTTCCATCCATTCATGATTGGATGTTCCGGTCGTTGCTGCCAGATTATTCATGATATTATCATTCAGTTCAATAGCGGTCGTATTGGCATTGGCGGTAGAACTCATGGAAGCAACTCCTTCGAGGGCTATGTTGAGTTTTGGCGCACATCCACAATCAAAATCATAAATAGAAAAATCGCTGCAAGGGTTGCCATCGTCACAGGCAGTACCAATCAGAAAGTCGTCAAATTGGGGACAGATATCTTCATCATCACATACGCCATCAATATCGGCATCAGTGCCTGGAGCCATGCATATACATGCTCTCAAATCAATGAAAGAATTATAAGGATTTGCACTTGTCCCAACTTCCTGTCCGAGTGTATCTGCAATGATGGGGACTCCGTAAGCGGGACTGCCCTGATTGTTATCTATTGCACCTAATAAGCGTCCATTCGCATCCATATCATCCAATCCGAAATCCGCATTTCCTTCAAGTGCATCTGGACAAAGGTCTCCATCGCTGTCCAGGTCGAGGCGATTGGGGATGTTGTCACCATCTATATCCATATCTTGCATTGTACAGGTCTCTCCGCCCTGAGTAATAGCTGTTTCTTCAAAACTTCCCCCGTATAGGCTGCTGACCGCCAGTCGATAATCTGTGATGGGCATCGTTCCTGTATATACGATGTCTCCGGCTATAAGTACGGTTACATTCCCATTGACATCTATATTCATCTCGATCAATTTTTGATTAACTTCGGCGATATTGAATGTCCATGCATTTGGTAATTTTCCGTATAAACGCCCATTGATATGGACATATAGTTTGTAGGCATCATCACTCCAACTGTTTACGTTTTCTGTACCACCGAGTGGTAAAAAGCCTATCATTTTATAGTCTTCTGTATTTGCCCGAAATTGGAAATGAATCGGTAAAGAAAAAATATCATTGGAGTATGAACTTCGCCAGCCACCACCATTATTAAGCAAGATTCTGCCCATCTGCACATCAGCTACTGCATTGCCATAGATGGATAAATCGGTGAGGGATGTTCCACTACAAATCATTTCGTTTTCATCCAAAATACCATCATTGTCATCATCGAGGTCTTCGATGTCACAAACCCCATCGGTATCGCTGTCTAAAAAACCTGGAAGACATTGTGCATTTGTAGCTGGGCTACATAGCCATAGAAATACAAGTACTGCTAGTAATATTTTTTTCATTTTATCTATCTATTTAGGTACCCTTGAAGACACTCCATTATTTTCGAACCAAAGTGCTTTATCTGCACCATTTACATCGCCATTGAGGTCAAAGTCAGGAATCATATATTGCTGAAAAATACCGTTATTATTCAGCCATAAAGTTTTATCGGTTCCTTTAATGTCGAAACTAGGAAAATCTGACTGATCGGCATCACCTGCAAACATTGCCCATACGCCGGGAAGTATTTCTTTCTGTCCTACACTTGTCACATCTTTATAACTGTCAGAGAACCTGAAATCCCATGACAATGAGTTGTTGATGACAGGTATTTTCTGAGGTGTCATGATGCCCATATGGTTTCTGTGTTCTATAACGACATAAACTGAGTCTAAACCTATACTTTCTAAGGGACAACCTTCCCAAAAATGAATACTTCCATCTTTGTTTATAAGCCCGGCAGCTATTCCGGCCTGAGTATTTTTATCCAATTCCGTTCGGGTAGAAACGAGCACCCAGTCAACTACATTATCGGTATAATTGGCATTAGTCCAGTTGTTTCCTTCTGTTCCTGTATAATTCCAGGGAGGAATACTGTATGGATGCCCTGGTGGTGTGGGGTTGACTAAGTCATTTGTAGGTGTCTGACCAGGCAATAGTCCATGAAGCGTATTTGAGGACGTATTCATTTCGCCTCCGATAAGGTCATAAGGACCTTCCAGAAAAGCATGAAAGTCTGTATTCGTACAACCTTGCAGTACAGTTACCTGATGGTTATAAATTTTAGTACATTCAAAATAATTGGTAATCAATTGAATGTTATAAGAACCAGGGGTATTCCATGTAGCATATGTAGAGTCGGCATTAGCATCTGATAAGGTAGCTCCAAATGCCAACCAGGTATAATTGGTGTTGTTAATGAGTAAATCAGTTCTTAAGAGGGTAGCTTGTCCGGAATAAATGGTATCGACTACAGTAATTTGTTGTTCGGGGCAAGGCGTATTTGGGCGTGCGGGTGTGCCATAAGTTGAGTTGATATTAGATGATGTTTCCCAGGACTGAGGAAGTGTATTGTCCAGATTGGTTGTTATGAGAGAGAGCGAAGGTCCATTCCCGTCAGGTATAGTATCCCAGGGCATATCATCATCATAAGTCAGTTCGTCTGAGAGGCATTTATTATTGTCAAGAAGGCTGATTCGTTCTCCACCACCACTGAGATTGAAGTCGAAATTGCCGATGTAGTGTGTTTCATTATTTAAATGAGGAAAAATACCGGCAAACAGACTGACATCTTCTACAAGGACTAAAAATTCATCAGGCTGTAAAACTGTTCCTGCTGGTATATCGAATGTATTTTCACTATCATAAAAACCCCAATCAGACAGATCAACTGATGTGGAGCCAGGATTGTATAACTCTATCCAGTCACCTGGGGTGGGCGAATCACTTGAGTTATAATTAATCTCATTGATGACGATTTCCTGTGTTGAGTTGATACATGGTGAAGAATTTTGTGCTCCCGGAGTACCGTCAATAGGCGAAGAAGCATGCCAGTCAGCAGGATTTACATTATCAGTCGGAAGCGGATAATCCAGCTCTAATGAATGACCAAAACCATCAGCCAGTAAAGCCCAGGGAATTCCGTCATTATATTGAACAGAATCTATAATTGCACCTATGGGGTTTTGGAGGATCAGATTTTCACCATCATTATCCAACTTACTTTTTTCCCATTGAAAAACCTGATAAGCATTGTCTTCATACTGTGAAACATCTGTGGCTATCACTATATATTCATTGGGAGCAATAGTGGTTGCTCTGGGAAATTTGAAGCAAATTCCTTCCGAAAACTCATAGCCGCTCAGGTTGCGGGCTTTGATGTCGGGATTGTATATTTCAATAAATTCTTTTTGGTTAGTAGAGTCATTGGGGTGATAATGAATTTCGTTTATGACTACATCCAGCGCAGGTTCAAAGACAGGAGTTAATGTTGTATTCGCATTGAACGACTGGTATAAAGTAGAATTTGTATTTCCTGTTTCTTCCCAATGAGAAAAGCGGTATCCCGGGTTGGGAATAGCATGGATATCGATAGGGACGTTTGCATGATATTTGGCGATAAAACTGTAGGGAACCTCAAAGTGATTGCTATGCAAAGCGACTTTTCCGTTGCTTGCATTATCGAAGTTCAGTGTGAGGTCAAACCTGCCGCTAGTGCCGAGTACACTGTCAATCATTTGTCGCATATAAGGTGGTCGTAATTCAAAAAAGTCATTATAATTACTAGCAACAGATAGCCAGGTATCATAATCCCATCCTCCCCATTTGTCGTAATCAGGGATGATCTCGTTTCCAACTTCTGCAATTATCTCATTTAAAATAGCAGCACTTCTGGTACTGTCCCAAACGGTAGCCATATAAGTATTGGGGCGTTGTATAAACTCTGATTTGAAGACCTCGTTTGCCATGAGTTGCCTGATAGGTTGGCAGGCAACAGGGTTTCTTTGTGTATTGGTTGCTGTACCATTCATAATTTCATCGAGCAGGATAATATTGCTGGTTCTTGCAAAAGATTGGGGTACAAAGTGATCCAGATCGAACATCAGCCATCGCCATTTACCTTCAGGAATTCTTTCACGCCATACTTTTAGGTTTTTGCCGGGCCAGTCGTTGTTGTTAATGTATATATTGGTAACGAGGTAATCCATGAAGGATTCAAAGTCAATTTTACTGATAGCATATTCATAATTGGCAGGTATAGACAAATCGTTGTTCACTAAGTAATCGTACCAGTCATAATAAGCAATATTATCTCCTTCTTTTACTTCTTCGGCGATTGTCCATTTCCATGATCCATCGGCTTTTGGAAGGCTAATTAAGTCCAGGCTATCTTTGTCGGCTTTGGGATGATGTGTTTTGATATATCCTGAATTGGAGCGGTCTCGGATATTATACAACCCCCAATATTCGCCATTGAGATACAAGGCTACCGGACGACTATACTGGAGGTCAATGTTAAGCTGGTTTTCAAAAACACGCTGAGCGAATCGGTCATTGATTCTTCCATTTCTACGATGATTTCCGCCGGAACGTAACATAAAGCCATCCCACTCCATTGCTTCACTTTCTTCGAATAATTTGTGTTCCAAAGTACCTGCTCCAAATACTTTTTTGAAAGCTACAGCAAAAGATTTTTTCTCAACATTTCTCGAACAATTTCCAGAAATAGACAAGCCACAACCTTCTTTAAATTCTACCTCACCATTCTTATTGAATAGCGTGATTTCAGCCTGATATTCCCAGTTTTGATGCCAGTTGCGTGGCACGGTTTCAGAGCAAGGCCCTTCGATACCATTCGTACCTGTTACGTAGATTCCCAGCGAATCACTCCATAAAAGATCGGGGTCAATGCTAACATTGAGAATGTCTAAATCTGTATTGGTATTAAAAATATAGGCTGTTGAAGTTACATTGCTTAGTCCAAAACCGGATTTTAGTGCAACAGCTTTTATGCTTTGTGAACTGTCAATGGCAAAAGGCGCTGAATATAAATTGCTTGAAAGTGTAGGAGTAGAGCCATCTGTCGTATAATAAATTGATGTACCTGGTTCGGCAGAAATACTTAAATTTTGCGAGTTTGTATATAATCCACTTTGGGGGCTTATTACCGGAGGAACGGTTTGTGGCAGACTGCTGTCGTTACTTTGTGCGGGGCTTGCCGGAAGGAGTTGGGAAAGGTTGTTACTGCCATCTGGCAAACGTCCATAGGCTTCATCTGTATTGATAGCGGGAAAAGTAAAACTATCTTCTACAGTTACCTCGTCAGGTCTGGTAAGCCTGATACTTTCTCCTGAACTGCTTAGTTTGAAGTTTAAATGATTTTCTCCCTGAGCAGTTTCATTATCTGCCCAAAAGATCAAATAGCCACCTGCGGGAACGGTCGTTAATACAGCATTAGTAGTTGGTACTTGCCACATTAAAGGCAAGTTTACATCATCTGAGAAGTAATAACCAGCTAAATTTATGGGTGTATTTCCTGCGTTATAAATTTCAATAATATCGTCATATTCATTGTAGTTGTCGGCAATTATATTATCGTTTGAGGCAATGATTTCATTGATATATACTTGTGCAACAGCTGACTGTGTAAGTATAAGCATACTTACACAAAACATGAGCTTTTGAACATATAATGACATGGTTTTATTTTTAAATATTATTTAGGCACTCTGGAAGACACGCCATTATTCTCAAACCAGAGTGCTTTATCGGCACCGTTTATATCTCCATTCAGATCAAAATCAGGAATCATGTATTGCTGGAAAATGCCATTATTATCCAGCCAGATGGTTTTATCTGTTCCTTTAATGTCGAAACTAGGAAAATCTGACTGATCGGCATCACCTGCAAACATTGCCCATGTACCCGGGAGTATTTCTTTTTGTCCAAAACTGGTAGCATCTTTATAGCTATCCGAAGTGCCGAAATTCCAGGATAATGATTTATTGATAACAGGTATTTTCTGAGGTGTCATGATGCCCATATGATTCCTATGTTCTATGAGAATGTATACGGAATCCAAACCTATGTTTTCTAATGCGCAGCCATCCGGGAAACTGATTTGTCCATTTTGGGTAAGTATTCCCGCGGCTTTACCAACTTCAGTATTTTTGTCAACACCAGTACGTGTAGATACCAATACCCAATCCACCATGTCGTCGGTATAATTAGTATTATCCCAAGCATTTCCTTCTGTTCCCGAATAATTCCAGGGACTAATATTATAAGGTTGTCCGGGTGGGGTAGGGGCAGCAAAATTGCTGAGGGGTGTTTGTCCGGGTAATAGCCCTCTGAGTGTATTGAGGTGTGTGGTCATTTCTCCTACGGAAGGCTCAAAGGCACCTTCCAGAAAAACAGAGAGGTCGAATTCTATACAGCCCAATTCTACTTCTATATTGACGATAGCCTGATCGCATAAGGATATATCAAGATCACTTTGTGGAAGCTGATAATTGACGATGAGTTTTGGTGCTACAGATGCACCTCCGTCATAAGTTTCGGGTGTTCTGGTGCCTGTGCCTTCTATGATAAAGGTCATGGCATTTCCGCTTTTCCAGTCGGCACGACTAATGATTTCCTGTACAACCGGACTAATGTCGTCGCTCATATAAGTATTTCCGGCTGTCCAGTCAGGTATATTAGACCAGTTAGTAGCAGTAGCAGTTTTTACTTTATTGCTTAGCGCAAATGGGGTAGTAGTTATAGGATTAGCGTTTCCTATAGACTCTGCACTGATGGTCAATGAAGTAGCCTGATTATTGCTTTCATCCGCTATAAATTCGAGATAAGCATCGGTGATAATGGCATTTTTAGGAATTGAAATATTTGTTATTCTGATACCTACGGCTGAAAAAATCTCTCCACTATCATCCATAAGATCGAGGTCGCCACTACTCGTATTAATAGAACCATCTGATGCCAATTCTTCGACATCATCTTCGCCAGAGTTCACTCGTTTTGAAAACGTAAATAAAGGGATATAACTGGCATCATCGCAGACTTCATATTCAAAGCTGTCATTGCCCACGAATCCGGGGTTTGGCAGGTATTCAAAAGTGCCATCTGCATTGATGGTCAGCGAACCATTTGCAGGAGGATTGACTGGTGTTGTATTCCATACAAGACCATCTCCATCCGGATCATTATCATTTAGGCTGATGACATCATTTAATGCAATCTCCTCTGTTGTTATGAAATTATCGTCTATTGCAATGGGCTGAGTGTTGCAGTTTTCTACGATGACTTGCTGGGTATAAATTTTAGTACATTCAAAATAGCTGGACACCAATTGTATATTATAAGTTCCCGGCGTATTCCAGACTAATTGTATACTATCGGAGGTAGCACTAGACGGAGTAGCGCCAAATAGAATCCAGTTAAGTTCCATTCTTGGATAAAGGCTGTCAATGGCAATGTTGACAGGCGTTCCTACACAGACAGAAGAAGGTAATACAATATTACTTTCAGGACATGGGGTGTTAGGACGCCCAGGCGTACCATAAGCGGAGTTGATATTAGAGGAAGCTTCCCATGATTGAGGGAGTGCATTATTAAGTCCTGGTTCAATGAGAGATAGTGAAGGTCCATTTCCATCGGGTATGGTGTCCCAGGGTAATTTATCATTATAAACGAGGTAATCAGACAAGCATTTATTTTCATCGAAAAGGCTGACTCGTTCGCCTTTATTGCTGAGTCCAAAGACAAAATTACCGAGGTATTGGTCATTATTTAAATGCGGGAAAGAACTTCCAAAAGTAGTTTCATCTTCTACAATGACAAGAAAATCATCGGCTTCAATACTTGTTCCGGCAGGGATGACAAATGCATTGCCATTATCATAAAAAGTCCAGCCTGAAATATCGACTGCTGTAGTATTGGGATTGTGTAGTTCTACCCAGTCGCCCGGATCAAAGCCATCATTGTCAGAATTATAATTGATCTCATTGATGACAATTGGTATGGCTGAATTTGCGCAGGTGCGGCTATTGGGCAAGCCGGGAGTGCCACAAGCATTGTCAGAACGAAACCAACTGATTGGGTCTGCATTATCTAGCGATGGGTGGAGAAGTTCCAGAGAAGGTCCGTTGCCGTCGGGTTCTTCATCCCAGGGGTTTTTATCGTTGTAAGTCAGTGAATCTATGACATTGCCAAATGGGTCTACCAGTTCCAGCCGTTCCCCGTCATTGCTGAGTCCGCCCTTATATTGCCCGAAAGGGGCAAAACCATATGTAGCTTCAAATTCTATACTATTTTCTGCCAATACGAGGGTGTTGCCGGCTTGTATTTCAGTTGGATAAGGGAAGTCAAAAATAATACCGTCTGTAAATATACAATCTGTGAGATTTACGGTTTCTGAACCAGCATTGAATAATTCTATGTAATCCAGTTCTGTAGAGTCTGTTGCGGCGCAAAGGCTGTCAGGGTGATACATGATCTCATTGATAACAACATTGCCGTAAGGAATATCTACATAAAAGCGCTTGGGGCAGGCAGCCGACCATTTATCAAAATCCTTAGTTTGTGCGGGATCATATACACGGGCAATAATATCATAGGCTCCTGAATTTAGAGCTATGGCGCCATTATAAGCTATGGCATTGGGATTGATGGCACCGCCGGGTAATCTTGGGTCTTCTCCATTAGTGGTATAGTAGATAGTTCCGACGCTATTGGCGTGGCTTAGGGTAATGGGCGTATTAAGCCCTAATTCTCCGCCATTTTGGCTGAATTGTACGGCTAAAATAGAAGGGTACATTTCATTGATGACCATTTGACGAAGTAAAGTATCTTCTCTGAGTTCAAGGAAATCCTGTAAAAGTGATACATTTCCTATCCATTTTTCGGTATAGCTATTTATATCTGTCCAGCGAAGGTGTTCTGCAATGGCAGCATTGCTAATTTCGTCTATCCTTTTCTGAAAACGAGGGATCATTTTTTCTTTAGTCAAAGGACCCTCATCATAAAAATTGCATTGTACTCTGTCGGCAAAATCAAATTTGAATTCGAGATCATTCTTCAGGCTATCGTACATGCCGCCGGGACTTCTTCCAAGCGTGCTAAATAAAGTAGGAGATACAATAGTATTACCACGATACCAGTTGTATCCTGTATCCATATCCCAGCAGAAGAAATGCCATTTTGCCCCCTCGGGTGTATCTATTTCTGAAGGGCCGGCAGCCCGCCAGTTTTTAATTGCATTATAATCAACACTTGCACTATGAAACATGACCAAAAGATAGTCTATGAAGTTCTGTACATTCATGTAGTTTTTGACGGTGTTATAATCCGTTGAATTATCGACCATTTCCTGGTATTGATCTACGGTACCGCTTGATGGCAAGCCTGCTTTGATGGCATCATATTGGTCGCCATCACCACCAACATACTCTTCCATGAATCCGCGAGTAGGGCGTTCGTGCATATGAAACATTCCGTAGTAAACGCCATTCAGAAAGACCTGGACAAACCTGCCATGTGGGGCGATGTTTCCCATTTCAAGCTGGCAATCCTGAGCAAAGCGTTGTCGGGCATAAGTTCCGGCTTGATCCCAATTGTAGGGGCCAGGAATTGTAGAATCGTGAGAGCCGTTTCTCAGATAAATTCTGTCGAAAGACTCCGTAGGTTCAATGCCATATTTAAATTTTTCAAACAAGGGGTATTTTAGTTTTGAATATCCGTGCTCTGATCTAAAATATATCTTGAGACTTCTTTTTGGGGCGGCACCATTTGCACCACCCGTTGCGTATCTTATGCCAGCATCTACCTGATGGTTAGGGCCTTCATTGAGGTTGTTCGGGTAAAGCCATTCTATGGATATTTTTCTATCCTGTACGCCATCTATAATAGAATCATTATCCACAAAAATGGAAACTGAAGGGATGTCTGTGAAGCCTTTTCGTAATTTTTCTCCAAAAAGTGGATTACCATTAATTTCACTAAAGTCTTCATTGTGAATGAAGACCTGATTTAGAAATGTATAGCTGTGAGTTTGTATCACTGTAGTATCTGTTGGGGTATATGCCATTGCTTTTACAACGAATATTCCATCGTTAGGAATCGTAACATCAATAGGTTGGCTATAAATAGTACCAGCATCGGTAGCAGGAATGTTAAGATGAGTAGTTGAGTATTTTATAATGGCATCAGAGTGGTTCGCCAATATTTGAAGCTGAAAAGGATTGTTATAAAAACCACGCTGATGGCTAAAATATAATTTAAGTGGCTCGTCGATGGGGGCTGTATCTACATTATCGCAGATGTCATTATCATTCACATCAATGCAGTTGTCCAGGCAATAGGGAATCCCATCTTCATCTATATCAATCGTATTATTAAAGTCAGGACAATCATCAAAAACATCACAGATAGTATCATCATCTGCATCATTAAAACTTCCCTCACATTCGCAATTTTCTCTCCATACATCACCTGTTGTACAATCATCGCCGTCATCGCAGGGGGTGCCAATCCAGGTATCTGGTATAACACTACAAATATCTATAGCATCACATACACCATCGGCATCGCTGTCGGCAGGGTTATTAGAGGCGATACACAGGCAGGGTCTGAGGTCTGGTACGATACTATAACCGGTTAGGCTTTCTCCCGGAGCCTGCCCACTTCCGGCAGAGAGGGGAATGCCATAAGAAGAACTTCCTGCATTTAAGTCTATGTTGCCTGATAATCTGCCGATGCCATCCATATCATTTAAGTCAAAATTGGCATCTCCTTCAAAAGCATCTACACAATTATCATTATCACTATCCAGATCAAGACGATTAGGAATCAGGTCTCCATCGGTATCAATATCTTTTGTGGTGCAGGGGCTTCCTCCATGATTGATAATTACATCGCTCAGGTTGCCACCATTATAACTACTAATGGCAAGGCGATAGTCACTTACAGGCGCAGTACCTGCATATATTTCTTCTCCTCCCATCACAATGCTCAGGTTGCCATTAATATCTATATCTATTTCAACTTGTTTGAAAGGGGTGTAAGCTGTATAGAATGTCCAAGCATCAGGAAGCTTTCCGTATAAACGTCCATTTCCATGCATGTATACTTTATAGGAGTCGTCATTCCAATTATTTACATTTTCAGGGCTTCCAACAGGTAAGACGCCCAACATTCTGTAATTAAGAGGAGTAGCTTCGGCTTCAATATGTATAGGCAGGCTGAATATCTCTGTAGAGTAAGAGCTTTGCCATAAGTTGCCACCGTTCAGGTAAATTATATCATTATTAGCGTCTATACTGGATACGGCATTGCCATAAATATTCAGATCATCAAGAGAAATGGTGCATATAGTTTCATCTTTGTCGGCAATACCATCATTGTCATCATCCATATCTTCAATATCACAGATACCATCTGCGTCACTGTCCATATCTCCGGCAATACACTGTGCATTGATATGCTGATTAAAAAATAAACACAGCCCAACTATTAGTAAGCGTATCTTTTGATTCATTTTGATTTATTTTTCAAATTACAATACTCCATATTGTTTTTACTTTAAGTAAGTAATCGGACAGAATTATCTATAATTTATGAAGGCATCTTTTGCCGTCAACCTATATGAAATAGGTTCTGAAATCTTACGGTATAGGTTACTAAGGTATATTGTATACGTTGAAAATGTGCATATATACATAAGAAACGTATGTCGAATACGTAAAAAGTCATACTCTATACGTTTGTAAAATATACTTCATACGTAGATGATATATATTATATAGGTCTGGAGGGAATATTATATACGTCAAGAAGGCTGAGCATATCTATGCTGAACCTATAGTATATAGGTCTCAAACATATACCGTATATATAAATAACGTATAAGGTATGCACTAAAAACCTATTCTATATACATTGTATGTGTATAGAATATATATCGGAGACGTATACCATATATATCCAGAACATATAACATATAGATTTGCGACCTATGGAATAGGTATTCAAAACGTATATTATATAGGTTCGAGACCTAATTGAATCAACCTGCCGTACTCTCTTTTACCTTTATTTAGGTACTCTCGAAGACACTCCGTTATTTTGAAACCAAAGCACTTTATCTGCTCCATTTATATCCCCATTCAGGTCAAAATCAGGAATCATGTATTGCTGGAAAATGCCATTATTGTTCAGCCAGAGTGTTTTATCAGTTCCTTTAATATCAAAGCTTGGAAAATCTGACTGGTCGCCATCGCCTGCGAACATAGCCCATGTACCAGGAAGAATTTCTTTTTGGCCTACACTAGTAGCATCTTTATAACTATCAGTGAATCTGAAATCCCAGGATAGTGTTTTATTGATAATCGGGACTTTTTGGGGCGTCATGATACCCATATGATTTCTATGTTCTATGACTACATATACCGAATCCAGTCCAATATTTTCTAATGGGCAACCATCGGGAAAGTCTATATATCCATTTTTGTATAATAGACCTGCTGCCATGCCGACCTGAGTGTTTTTGTCCATCTCAGCACGTGTAGATACGAGTACCCAGTCTACTACTTCATCGTTGTAGTTGGCATCTGTCCATCCTGTTCCCTCTGTACCTGTGTAATTCCAGGGTGGGATATTATAAGGTTGCCCTGCCGGAGTAGGCATAGCAAAATTGCTACTGGGAGTTTGTCCGGGTAAAAGCCCTCTGATCGTACTGAGTTCTGTCGTCATTTCGCCTGTAGCGTCATTGAATGTACCTTCAAGGAAGGCAGACAGATTGAAATCGACACAAGATAATTCTACGTCAATATTTACTATAGCCTGATCGCATGAAGATACATCAAGCTGATTGCCTGAAAGTATATAATTGACAACAAGCTTTGGTGCTACAGATGCTCCTCCTTCATAAGTTTCGGGTGTTCTTGTTCCTGAGCCTTCTATAATAAACGTCATAGCATGTCCACTTTGCCAGTCTGCCCTACTAACAATTTCTTGTACGACAGGGCTAATATCATCACTCATGTAAGTATTACTGGCAGTCCAGGCGGGTATATTAGCCCAATTGGTAGCAGCAGTGGTCTTTGTTTTATTGCTTATCGCAAATGGAGTAACAGGTATAGGAGCTGCATTGCCGGTTGCTTCTGCACTGATGGTCAGAGAGGTTGGCTGACTATTATTTTCATCAGCTACAAATTCCAGATATGCGTTGGTGATAATAGCATTTTCGGGGATACCAACATTCGCAATTCTAATACCGATTGCCGAATAAATTTCTCCACTGTCATCCATTAGATCGAGATCGCCGCTACTTATATTTATAGCGCCATCCGCGGCTAGTTCTTCTACATCATCTCCACTTGAATTTACTTGTCGGGAAAAGACAAAAGAAGCCATATAGCTGGCATCATCACAAACCTCATATTCAAAGCTATCGCTGCCTGCAAATCCCGGATTAGGGGTGTAGGTGAATGTTCCATCATCATTGATTGTCAGCGAACCATTTGCGGGAGGGTTTATCGGGGTGGTATTCCAAACCAGATTATCTCCATCGGGATCGCTGTCATTAAAGCTAATGACATCATTCAACTGAGTATCCTCTTCAATAGTAAAATTATCATCTACTGCAATTGGCTGTTGATTACAATTAATGACAGTAACCTGCTGAGTATAAATTTTGGTACATTCAAAATAACTACTGACCAACTGAATATTGTAAGTGCCTGGTGTATTCCAGACGAGTTGAACATTATTCGTTGTCGCATTTGCTGGTGTTGCACCAAATAGAATCCAATTTAAGTCCATTCTGGAATAGAGACTATCAATGGCTATATTCACAGGAAAACCCGCGCATACTGTAGTTGGAAATATGATATTACTTTCAGGACAAGGAATATTTGGGCGTCCGGGCGTACCATAGGCAGAATTGATATAGGAAGAAGCTTCCCATGATTGAGGCAGTGCATTGTCAAGACTCGTTTCGATGAGGGATAAAGAGGGGCCATTTCCATCAGGGATGGTATCCCAGGGGAGTTTGTCATTGTAGACAACATAGTCAGACAGGCATTTGTTGGTATCAAAAAGGCTGACACGTTCGCCTCCTCCACTAAAAGTAAAGCCGAGATCACCAAGATATTGGTCATTATCTAAATGTGGAAAAGAGCTGCCAAATACTGTGGCATCTTCTGTAAGCACGAGAAAATCATCTGCTTCAATGCTTGTACCTGTCGGGAAAACAAAATTGTTACCATTATCATAAAAAGTCCAGCCTGAAATATCAACTGCTGTAGCATTAGGGTTGTATAATTCTACCCAATCACCAGGATCAAAACCATCGTTATTTGAATTATAATTGATTTCATTAATAACAATTGGCGAAGCAGTACCCGGACAAATACGGCTATTGACCTGTCCTGGGGTACCACAATCATTATCTGACCGGAACCAGCTAACAGGGTCTGCATTGTCCTGTAAAGGGTGTAATAATTCGAGTGATGGTCCATCTCCGTCTGGTTTTTCATCCCAGGGGTTTTTGTCATTATAAGTTAGGGAATCTATAATATTACCAAATGGATCGGATAGTTCTATTCTTTCACCATCATTGCTGAGACTGCCTTTATATTGCCCGTAAGGAGCAAAACCATATGCAGCCTCGAACTCAATGCTGTTTTCTGCTAATACCAAAATTTCACCAGCTTGTAATTCTGTGGGGTAAGGGAATTCAAAAGTAATACCATCAGTAAAGTTGCAATCAGCTATGTTTACGGTTTCAGTACCGCTGTTAACGAGTTCTATGAAATCAAGTTCATCAGCATTTGCAGCACAAATTGTATCTGGATTATACATGATCTCATTAATGACAATATTGGGATAACTCTGATTGGTGTAATAGGTTTGGGGCACCATTGGGCTCCAGATTTCGGTAGTTTGCGGATTATTCACGTCAATTTGAATAATCTCAAATTCGGAGCAATAGAAATTAATTGTTTCGGTCATGACACGAACATATCGTCCCTGTGTATTGACGGGCACCTCAAAGACATTTGCTCCGATACCATCATATAAAAAACCCTGAACATTAGCATCTGCGAGTAGCTCACTTACTGCCGTGGAAGTGAATGGCTGATCTGAAATAAAGACATAAGGGTGATCTAGTTGGAGATTGCTACTAAATTCTGAACGATCCCAAAACCGAACTAGATCAATATCTTGCACGGCTTCCAGGTCTATTTCTATCCATGGGTTGACGCTTGTATCTAATTGAATATAGGTTGCTTCCAGGCCTATTCCTCTTATTATTCCATCATTGGCCACTTCGATTGGTCTTGATACAGAAGAAGCTGAAATGGGCTTATTAATAGCTATATTAATTTCGGGAAACCGTGTTTCCTGTCCTCTTATGCGGGCATTGACCTGAGTGACGCCTTCTGGTATATTGAGTGTTCCACTATAACTGAAAGCAACTGGGCTGACACCTCCGCCGGATACTCTGGGATCTGTACCATCTAAGGTATAAAAAATAGTACCGGAAGCGTTGGGATTGATAATGTCTAAAGCTGTATTCACAGGGACTAAGCCTTCAGGAACAGAGAAAGCTGCGGGATCAAGTTTGGGATAGATGCCCGTATTTTTCATTTGTTCTATTAATAAATCCCCTCTGATGTCCACCATATTAACTTTGAAGGAATCAATTCTTTGTCGCCATTGATCGGGATTGTGTTCGCTTCTTCCAGACCATTTTGCAGCTTCTCCAATGATGCTTTTCTCCATTATGGCTGCGATTTCATCCATGTGAGCGCGTAGTCCTACAGAGGTCAGATTTCCATTATAATTTAATCGGAAAGCAGCACGGTCGGCAAAATCCTGAAAAAAGTCGGGATGTCCTTCATTAAACAGGCGTAGAAACATGTCATTAGGTCCGTTGGCATTGTGTTGGGGATAGGTTTTGTTTGTCCATTGAGGATGACCTCTTGAAAAGAATAAGTCGGCATCGTTTGATTGGAAAACAAACTCTTTACCAAGATCAGGTGCGCCTGCTGCATTCCATTCTGCTTCGGCAAAACCATACATGAATAATAGCATGACATCAAAAAAGGAATTTTCATCAACCATTGTTTTCCAGGTCAGATAATCGTCTGAGCTATCGACTAATGCCTGCCATTGTGTGCCATCACCGTCTTTCAGAACACCATCTACCGGATAAAATACATCTATGGTCACCTTAGAGCCGGAAATAAAGTCATAATCTGCATTATCACCACCAAGATATTCAGCGAGCATATTATCATCAAATTTTTCTCTGAGGTCGTATTGTCCCCAATATTTACCATCCAGATAAACATGTACGTAGCGGTTGTGCGGATTGGGGCTGCCACTTTTTAGGATAACGTCATCCATGAGTTTGGTGGTGATATAAGTTTCTCCTTCGTGAAAGGGAGTATTGACATTCGTCCATAGCCAGCTTTCATGGCTGCTCCGCAGGTCGAGTTTGTCAAATTTTTCTATAGGTTCGACGCCACTACCAAATCCTTCAAAGACAGATTCCTTGAGATTTTTAGGCCCATAAAAGCTGTCAAAATACATTCGCATATTGCGTTTTGGAAGCCCAAGACTGGCGTTTCCATATTCTCCTAAACCGCAATTTGCCTGGAAGTGATCATCCTTGTCGGGGAATAACATTTCCATGGAGCCACGTATCTTTATAGCTGAGTTGAGACTTCCATCCGTTACGAGGCTAATGGAAGGAATCGCCCTGAGTGCATCTTTTAATTGTGCGCCCCATCTTGGGTGTTCTGTAATGTGTTTTTCTAAAGTCGGATCTTGTATGATGTCGTCTAGAAAGACAAAGGTGTGCGTTTCGGGAACCGTGGTGTCTTGTGGGGAGTATGCAACCGTTCTCAGAATAGTGGTTTCATCAATCAGGAATGGCGTACCATTGTATAGCTGACTGGAATTTGAAGGTATGCTTCCATCCAGCGTATAGTAAATGGAGGCATTAGGATTATTGGAGACGAGATGTTGATTAAAAGGAAGTTCGTAGAAACCTCTGCGGTGCGTGGTGTAGACTTCTAATTCTTCAGGGAAAAAGCCTGCTTCCATATTATCACAAATATCATTTTCATCCACATCAATACAGCTGTCCTGGCAGTCAGGAATATTGTCATCATCAGCATCAATATCATTATCAAAATCGGGGCAAATATCCAGAACATCACAAATACCATCGCCGTCGGAGTCTAATTCCACTCCGCTGCAATCACAATTAACAGTCCATACATCATTAACGGTACAATCATCCCCATCATCACAGGGTGTACCTATCAGGTTGTCGGGAATGGTTGTGCATAAGTCTGCGGTATCACAGACTCCATCATTATCACTATCAGATGGATTATTGGCGCTAAGACACATACATTCCCGTATATCAGGACTGACCCCATATACTTCTATACTTCCTCCGATGCCCTGCCCATTACCTACAGAAAGCGGAATACCGTAAGCAGTGCTTATTCCTGAGAGATCGACTCCGCCTGTCAGTCGTCCGTTTGCATCCATGTCATTTAAGCCCAGATCGGCGTCTCCTTCAAAAGCATCTACACAAAGGTCATTATCACTGTCAAGGTCCAGACGATTGGGCGTGCCGTCACCATCTGTGTCAATATCCAGTATTGTACAAGGTGCTTGTCCGTAGGATAGGAGCACATTGTTGAATTGACCAATATTACTTTTACTGACTACAAAACGATAGTCACTGACAGGAGCGGTTCCAGTATGAACGATGCTTCCTGCTATCCTGATAGTCAGATTACCATTTACATCTATATGCATAGAAATTTGCTGTCCTTCCTGATAACCTGTATTAAAAGTCCATTCTCCGGGTAATTTACCGTATACTCTTCCGTTGGGATGCGTATATAATTTATAGGAACCATCAGCCCAGTTGTTGATATTTTCAGGGTAGCCTACTGGAATTACCCCTATCATTTTAGGGTTATCGATACTGGCAGTAAATGATAATGTAATGGGTAAAGGCAATATATCATTGGAGTAAGAACTTCTCCAGCCCCCAGCATTGATAAGGACTATCGAGTCACCATCAATGTAATCTACTGCATTTCCATACATGGATAGATCAGATATGTTTATGGTGCAGGCAGTTTCTTTTTCGTCGGGGATTCCATCATTATCATCGTCTGCATCACGTAAATCACAGACCCCATCACTATCACTATCCAGGTCGCCAGGCATGCATGCAGGCGAACCTACACATTCACAGTTAGAGGTCCATACATCATCTATAGTATTGCTATCTCCATCATTACAAGGCGTACCAATCTGATTGTTAGGTAGGTTTTCGCAAAGGTCTATAGCATCACAAACCCCATCATTATCTGTATCTACTGGGTTATTAGATGCGATACACATACACGCTCTGGTATCTGTAAGAATAGAATAAACCACTCTGCTTTCTCCTATATCCTGCCCACTACCGGCTGCCAGCGGAATACCATAATTTAAAGTCCCTGGATTTAAATCAACTCCACCAGTCAGTCTTCCATTGTCATCCATATCGTTCAGCCCAAATTCCTCATCACCTTCAAAGGCATCTACACAAAGGTCACCATCACTATCCAGATCAAGGCGATTGGGCGTACCATCTCCGTCAGTGTCGATATCTTGCATGACACAAGGCATTCCTCCATGCGTAATAATGACATTTTTCAAACTATTACCATTCAGTCCGCTTACTGCCAATCGGTAATCTTTGATAGGAGCAGTACCCGTATGTACCTCTGCTTCTCCTATAGTTACGCTTATATTTCCTTGTACATCTATATCCAAAATAACTGTTTCATCAGTTGCCACACCACTAAAAGACGACCATATTTCAGGTAGTTTATTGTATATGCGCCCGTTTTGATGGTTGTATAATTTATAAGCACCATCATTGTAGCCATTTAGATATTCCAGGTGTCCTATCGGTACAAAACCGATCATTTTGTAGGCATTACGTTCTACGGTAAATTCCAAATGTATTGGCAAAGAAAAAGTCTCATTAGAGTAAGAAGTACGCCATGGACCATTATTGACTAAGTGTATTTTATCTGTTTCTACACTTTCGACAGCATCACCATAAAAAGATAAATCTGTAAGTGAAATACCACTGCAAACGGTCTCATTTCTATCAGGAATACCATCATTATCATCATCCATATCTTCAGCATCACAAATACCATCGGCATCGCTATCAAGACTACCTGGTACACATATGGGGGTTCCTTTGCATAGGCAATCTATTGTCCATGCATCATTAATTGTTGCATTATCTCCATCATCGCAGGCAGCACCTGTTACTGCATTATCGCAGGGGTCTATGGCATCACACAAACCATCAGCATCGGTGTCTGTGGGGTTGTTGGAAGCAATACACATACATGCTCTTGAATCTGTAATTGCTGCCTGACTAAGCGTACTTTCTCCCGGACCTTGCCCGATTGAATCTACCGCTATCGGAATACCCTCGGCATTTACTCCGCCGACGAGTCTTCCATCGGCATCCATATCATTCAAGTCTAAATCTGCACTTCCTTCAAAAGCATCTACACAAAGATCATTATCACTGTCAAGGTCAAGACGATTGGGAATCAGGTCTCCATCTGTATCAATATCAATGGCATTACAGGACGGACTTTGGTGAGACAGAGATAGATTGTCAAGTGTACCACCATTATAACTGCTAATTGCAAAACGATAATCTGTAACAGGGGCAGTCGCTGAGTAGATGATATTACCATCTAGAGAGACCGTCAATTTTCCGCTTGCATCTATATCTAATGTTAATATTTTATTGTTGTAATCGTATTGTATAAAAGTCCAGCCACTCGTTAATTTACCGTGCAAATAATTATTGGTATGGAGGTATAATTTATAAGCAGCATCATTCCAATTTCCTGTTTTTTCGGCAGCATCCAATGGTAAAAAACCTATCATGCAAATATTAGCACTGGCTAAAAATTCCAGGTGTATGGGGAGAGACAGGGTTTCATTGGAAT
>JAHDFX010000033.1:36401-37793 GCA_020627965.1 Saprospiraceae bacterium
GCCATCCTCCATTATTGGCAAGTGAAATTGAGTTGCCAGTTACGCTGGATATACCATCTCCATAAAAGGACAAATCGGATATGGTGGTAGCGGTACAGATAGTTTCGCTGGAATCTAAAATCCCGTCATTATCATCATCTTTATCCAATAAATCACAAATTCCGTCCAGATCGCTATCCATATCCCCTGGTACACATTGCCCTTCACCAGCTATTGCATAGCCTATATATAAGAGAATCAGTATAACTTTTATCCATTCTTTCATGTTCATGTATTTTTAACTGCTTTTGGATTCTTTTGCTATTCACCCCTCATTCCTAAGATACTTTGTTATTGCCATCCGTATTGTTCAATACAAGACTTAATGTTGCTTTTAAATACGTTCTAAGGGACTTTATCAAAGGGTATATTAACTGTCCGAAATTCGTAAGTAATGCGCCAATTAATGCTTTATATTTTTATCTTTTGTGACAATATAAAATTGTGTAATTACTTGTGTTTTTTGCAGGGGAAACAAAGTATAAGTTTCTGCTTTTCTCATAATGATGTTTGATAAATATCATTATTACGATGAATAATTCAATGATGTTCTCGGGTAATTAGGGCAAAGGATGGTAAAGTATAAATGTAAAGAGACGAAAACAGGTACTAATGGTTGCAAGTAAAACCAAAACATTCGTAAGTAATAAAGTTTCATATTAAAAGGAAAAATTCATTAAATTGTGACAAGGAAAAAGGTGCTTTACTTAGGTACTCTGGAAGACAGTCCGTTGTTGTCAAACCAGAGTGATTTATCAGCACCATTGACATCTCCATTCAGGTCAAAGTCAGCGATTTTATATGCTTGAAAAACACCATTATTATTAAGCCAAAGTGTCTTATCAGTTCCTTTGATATCAAAGCTTGGAAAATCTGACTGATTAGCATCTCCTGCAAACATGCCCCATTCTCCTGTAGGGAACTGTTTTTGTCCGACACTGGTGGCATCTTTATAGCTGTCAGAATTTGTAAAATCGTAGCTAAGCGTTTTATTAATAATAGGCACTTTATTTGGCGACATGATTCCCATATGGTTACGGTGTTCCAGAACAATATATACTGAGTCCAGTCCTATATTTTCCAATAAGCAGCTTTCTGGAAAGATGATACTTCCATCCTTTTGCAACAGACCTGCTGCCATGCCTGCTTCAGTGTTTTTATCTGTTTCTGTACGAACAGAGACCAATATCCAATCTACTATATCGTCAGTATAATTACCATTTGTCCAGCCTAGACCTTCTATACCATTGTAGTTCCAGGGGGCAATATCGTAGGGTTGTCCTGAGGGAGTTGGAGCTACAAGTGCTGTTAGTGGCGTTTGACCAGGCAGGAGTCCTCTGAGTGCATTGAGTT
>JAHDFX010000275.1 GCA_020627965.1 Saprospiraceae bacterium
AAATAATCTTAACCGTTCTTATATTCTTGATCTTTACTTTGCTAGGATATAATCGTTCCTGCTCCCGCATATTGATTTTTAATTCAGATTTAGTTATGGTATAACGAACGACCAGGGGAATAATAACAGGAACCAGAGCCATATAAGAATAAGCTGCAATGGCTATGGGGCCAAGCAGATGTGGAGCCAGTACAATGGAAGTATAAATAGCAGTAGGGCCGTCTGCGCCACCGATAATGCCCAAGGCACCTGCTTCGGGCAGTGTGAAGCCCAACAGTATAGCGAAGATAAATACGGAGAAGATACCAATTTGTGCCGCAGCACCAAAAAATGCTAACCTGAGATTGCGAAGCATCGGACCAAAATCCGTCATGGCTCCGACGCCCATAAATATCAATGGAGGCAACAAACCCGTCTTAATGAGGATATAATACAACATATTCATGATACCATGCTCCTTGGCAATTTTGAGAATAGTTGTGTTTTCAGAAATATCGGGACTTACCGCCATGCCGCCACCTGGGAAATTTGCTAATAAAAGACCAAAAGCAATAGGAACCAGCAACAGGGGTTCATACTTTTTATAAATACCCAAATACAATAAAACTCCGGCAATCAGCAACATCAGAAAGGTAGCAGGCTGTGCAGCTAACTCGCCAAAGGCAGTCATCTCATATAGTTTTTCTAGAATCTTCATATTAACTTAATCGAACAATAACGCTATCCTCTTCAATATCCTCTCCATGTCGGGCAATGATTTCTACCACTGTCCCGCTTTTATCGGCTTTAATGGCATTGACCACTTTCATAGATTCTATATAGGCAATAGTATCACCTTCTTTCACGATGTCTCCTACTTGCAAAGGCGATTCAGAAGCATCTTGCGTTAAGTAAAAAGTACCTTCCAGAGGGGCTGTAATCTCTTTTAAATTACTATTTTCGGGTGCAGCAGGGATAGGAGTCGCCAGTGGGGTAGGAGCTGGTTTGGCAGGTTCATCATCATAAGAAACAGATACCTTAAACTGTTCGCCATTTACATCAACGATCATGGATTTTGGCTGGAAAGAAGCCGCAGGTTTTGGGCTTGGAGCAACAGCTGGCACAGCAAGGCTACTGGAGCCGGATTTTGCTGTTTTTCTTTTTTCCAGGTCTTCCAGAAAACGTTGCTTGGCTTTGCCGGATTTGTATTCTTCATATTGTTTGGGATGCATGGCATATTCCAGCAATTCTTCATTATCTCTGCCATAATTCCAGCTTTTCTCATCCATTTTAGAAGCAAACAACTCTAATTCATCGGGATATAAATCCTGTGGTTTGCCAGTAAAAAACTCCCGCCCCTGAGCTTTTGCCATATCTACAATCTCTCTGTCAATGCGTCCTAATAGTTTACCGGAACGTCCCATAATCATCCCCCAGGTGTTTTCGTCGATCATCGACCAGCGTTCCTTGCCTTTTTCCATTTGAATGACATTCATCAAAGAAAGATTCTTGACGTATTGACTAAATGGTGTCACAAGAGGCGGATAACCAAGTCGAGGCCATACATACTGAACTTCATCAAAGAGCTTTATCAATAACTGCTCCTGTGTCAAAGGGGCTTTATCACGCTTTTTAAGCCATCTGTTAAGGCTGGCTAAATTCTTTTCTAAGTCGGACATTAAACTCCCCATCATACCACCAGGCAAGCCCGGACCAATCAGCAATGAGTTCATATAACGATTACGGGGATTGATATAATAACCCAGAAAATCATCAATAAATTCTTGTGTCAGACTGCGTACCTGCATATAGGCTTTCATATTGATGTCGGGCACAGTAAAACCAGCATCCTTGAGCATGGCATGAATGGTTAACAAGTCTGCATGACCTGTTCCCCATGATAATGGTTCCATACCCACATCAATAATATCTGCGCCAGCACGAGCAGCTTCCAATGCTGAAGCTACTGAGAAGCCAGGCGTGGAGTGTCCATGATATTGTACCAATACATTAGGATGACGTTCTTTAATCCCTTTGACAATTTTTCCGATAGATACAGGACGGCCAATGCCAGCCATATCCTTGATACATATCTCTTCTGCGCCGATAGCCAGATATTGATCGGCAAGGTCGATATAATAGTCAACAGTATGGACAGGAGAGAAAGTAAGGCTCAATGCTGCCTGGGCTATCATGCCACCTTCTTTGGCAAAGAGAAAGGAGTTTTCCAGATTCTGTGGGTTATTCAGTCCGTCAAAAGAACGGGAAATATCGGTTCCCTGAAGTTTTTTAACTTTAAACATTAGCCTGCGCACATCAGCCGGCACCGGACTCATACGGATGCCATTCAGTCCACGTTCCAGCATTTGTGTTTGTATGCCTTCGTCATTAAAAGGCTGTGTCCATTTTCGGACTGCCTGATTGGGGTTTTCACCGAACAGCAGATTGATCTGTTCAAAACCACCTCCATTGGTTTCTACCCTTGCGAAGCAGCCCATGTCTATGATAGGCCCGGCTACTTTGGTTAATTGATCTACTCTGGGAACGTATTTCCCTGAAGATTGCCACATATCCCGATAAACCAGGCAGAATTTTATCTCTCTTCCCATAATGTATTTAAAATTTATTTCATTCCTTCTATAGCTGTTACCCGTCCTTTCCCCTCAGTCACTATATCCACCGCCGTAATAATAGCAGCTAATTTCTTTTTTGAAAATACAGATTCCTCAACAGGCTGTGCTTTTTGCCTTTTGACAGGCCGTTTGATCGCTTGTGGTGTTGGTCCGTATTTGTTGACGAGAAAGATAAGCAATCTACCGGTTTGTACGACTAAGAACAGGACAGTAAATACTGTCAGCATACCGACAATCAAAACCAATAAAGCTGTGTTTAGTTGTTCTTGCATAAAATAAAATTTTGCGAAAATTCGCTAAAGTGAGTTTTTCTTCGGCCTGCTTAAAGGTAGCTAATTGAAAGGAGAGGATTAAATTCTGAGCGGTTTTTTTGAAACACTAAAAAAGACAAGAAGCAATCCCAATAAGCCATTTTTTGAATGAGTACATCAATGAAAATCAAGATGGCGCCGGTACGAGAGGTGTTTTTTAGCTATAAGCTTAAAAAATTTAGCTAATAGCTAAAACAATTAAGATTAAATCTAAAACAATTAAGAAAATATCTAAAACAGTTTAAATAAATACTTAAAATTTTAAGAATAAAGCTTAATATTTTAAGAAATTACCTAAAATAATTAAGATAAATACTTTAAATTTTAAGAAAATAACTAAAATGATTAAGAAATTATCTTAAAACTTTTAGCTTTGAGCTAAAAAAAGAAACTATTATGTATCTTTATCGAAATTTTTTGTAGAATGCCTAATGAAAATATCTTATCGGCAGAGCTTAGCGAGTCCGACTTAGCTGCTTTGAAAGACGCTATTCAACTTTTTAAAGACAAACTTCCCTTTTTGGTCAACTTAACGCCTAAAGAGCGCAGGGCTTATCCTAAAATGGGGGATAAAAGCACAGCTTTTGTGTATAAAGCACTCGACTATGCTAAATACAAAGAAGTGCTGGTGCCGGCTTATCTCAATGTGGATGAATTTGAAAAAGATTTAAAACTGGTGAAATCATTAAAAGCACTGGCAAGAGAAATCAATATGCTGGCAGAAGGGCTGGATGATACGGCCATGTTAGCGGGTAGTGAGGCTTATAAGTCTGCTTTGGTCTTTTATCGTTCTGTTGGCTCAGCGAGAAAGTTGAATGTACCTGGAGTGGATAGCATTTATGAGGATTTGCGGGATAGTTTCCCTACGAAAAGAAAGTCTGGTAAAAGGAAAGAAGAAGAGGCGGTTGTGGGAGAATAGTTTTGAAACATGAGACATCTCGAATTTTAGTCAAAATAGAAATTATAAGAGGTCGATGGTAAGGAAAGTGTCTTACACCAAATGGTGTTGACCTTTTTGATTAACAAATAAACTAGAATTGAAAAGTTCTAGCTGATTAGGATCAAGCTTAGATGATTTAACCTGGCAACTAAAGAACTCATTTTACGTATAAGTAACGAGGGCAAAGTAAAACTGTCTAAATATACGAATTGCTTTGAGTGGTGAAGATAGATTCGTTTATTAAAGCTGTAAAATGAATATATTTAAAAACATTGCAATCTTACTCCGGCAAGAAGAACAAAGTCTTGAGTTTCGGAATGATTCGGATCGTCTTATAAAGTTAAGATCGAAGACTATATTGACATTCAATATTTTGTTTTTAATGAGTATGACCGTAGCACTTACTACAACAATAGCAGCAAAGAGAGGACTGCCGTTTTTGATCGTAGATACTAGTTCTATTTTATTTTTGTTACTATCCTGCTATTTAATTTTGAATAAAAAAGTTAATGCAGCAAGCCTAATAACTACGATTGTCTTTCCTGGTATTGTATTTTTCTTTGCTCATTTAGGGGAAGTGCCTAAGGCGGGACTGTTTTCTGTAATATGCCTTATGTGCGTTATATTTACGATTATCTTCCCTTTCAGGAAATACAGAAATATATATGTTTTTTGTTACTTGGCTTTATTGGTGAGATTATATCTGGTTTCTTATTATGGACAACCATTCTGGTTACCTTCACTTGTTGTTATTTGCTCATTGATCATATTCTTTATTTTGTTTGCCAACTTTTTAGAAAACCAGGATACATCGCTAGGTAAAGCCATTAGGGAAATTCAGAACTCCAATAAAAAACTTAATGAGCTTAATGGAAGCTTAATGGAGAAAAACAGGGAATTAAAAACCTTCAGTCATATCATGAGCCATGACCTAAAGGCTCCTTTGAGAACCATTGGGGCATTTTCCAGTATTATCAGAAAAAAGGTCAATTTTGAAACAGAGGATGATAAGGAGTATTTCGAGTACATCGAAAATTCGACTAAAGAGATGCAGACATTAATAGACGATTTATTATTATTTCACAAAGTAGAATTAGAAAAAATTGAGCTTTCTGAAGTAGATTTAAATGATCTGATCCATTCTATCAGTGCTACCTATCGCTATGATTTGATTGAAAATAAACTCATTTTGGAAGTCAAAGATTTACCATTGATACAGGGCAACAATGCTTTATTAAGAACCTTGTTTAGTAATCTGATTACAAATTCCATCAAGTATCAGCCTAAAAATATCGAGGGGCATATTCCGCAAATCAAAATATGGGGTAAAGCAGAAAAAGATAAGCCGACAACAGTATTCATTGCTGACAATGGAATTGGAATTAAAAAAGATTATATAGACAAACTCTTCGAACCTTTTAAGAGATTCCATACTAATGAAGAATATAAAGGTACAGGTTTGGGGATGTCTATATGCAGACGCGTTATGGAAAAACATGATGGAACTATCGAACTTTTTAAAACTTCCCCTGAAGGGACAATATTTAAAATAATATTTCCGGGAAATCAGCCATCGGCTAATGTTTTGTCTTTACCAAAGAAAACTAATAAGTTAAGAGCTGTTTAGATGTTTTATTAAAATATCATCATAAAACGCTTATTTAATTTTTGATATTTGTCAATTTCCAACTGCAGAAACTTGCTATATTGCTCGACAATAAACTGTCTGAAAATACTTTGATCTTCTTTTTCTTCAGTTTCATTTAGCGCATCAATGTAAGTTACTCTATCCTCTGCAAAAATCTTTAATAAAGGCTGATTATGATACATTAATACATAATTCATCAGAAGCCTGGCAGTTCTGCCATTTCCATCTACAAAGGGGTGAATGTTGACGAAGTTGTAGTGAACATCCGAGGCTAGTTTGGTAATATCATTATCTTTTACCTCGTCTAGCCTTGCATTAACAGTTTCACAGAATTTTTCCAGTAAGTCCGGTAATTTTTTGTAAGAAGGGAAATATTTCTTGGAGAATGATTTATGATAAAGATACGGGCTTTTAAGGAGATTTGCGATATGCAACTTTGTTTTAACTTTTTTATCGCTTATATTTGTAAAGTACCTTGTAAATGAATGATATGAGTACTGCACAACTTAAAAGTAACCTACACAGACTTATCGTTGAAACAGACGATGTGGGTATTTTGCAAAAAATTCAGGAGCTTTTTACGACACTTCGCTCAGAGTCTATAAAGGAATTATCGGATCACGAAAAGAAGATGATAGAACAAGGACTAGAGGATATTGAGAATGGTCAGGTCATTTCTAATCAGGCAGCGAAAGAGAAGTTTCAGGACTGGATTAATGCCAAAAAGTAATAAATGTATCAAATTATCTGGACAGCTACTGCCCAAAGCTCATACGAACAGATATGGGATTTTGTATTGCAAAAATGGACAATGAATACAGTTATCGAATTAGATGATAAAGTCCAAAATTTACTGAATAGTTTGAGCCAGCATGAGCATCTTTGCCCAACTCTAGAAAACCACCCAAACCTCAGAAAATGCGTCATTTCTAAGCAAAGTTCTCTGATTTATACCATTGATGAAGATCAGCAAATTATCCATATTGTGGCTTTTGTAGATAATCGGATGGAGCATGGGTATTGATAGGTTTAAATCGGATTAATTTTTTGAACAATACCAATGCAACTAAATGAGTCGACCTAGTGAATTAATAACAGAAATACGCCGCAGGTTATCACATTATCAAAGCGAAATTATCAACAGCAACAAGAATAGTGACTTCGACATAAATAAAGAGGCTGAACGCTTTTATGCCCCGATTTTAAGTGAAATATTTGATGCAGACTTTGAAGTTCTGGAGGACAAAAAACGAAATACCCCTGGAGTTGATTTAGGATGTGTGGTCCGGCCCCCTATAATTCAGACAATAAATTACGTGTGTTAAAAAAATAAAAT